>CADBQF010000230.1 GCA_902796705.1 Ruminococcus flavefaciens | reverse complement strand
ATGCTCCTGCTCACAGGCTGCGGAAAAACAGATTCAGCCGATGACACCCCTGCTCCGGCTGAAAACTCCATAACACTTTCAGAAGGTACTGTCGGAAATGAGACTCCCCCGGAGGAAACCACAGCTTCCGCCCCGGAAGAAACTGAACCCACCACCGAAACAGCTTCTTCTCCCGATGATGAGGAAACGGCTACGGAAGATACCTCATCTGCTCCCTCTCAGGAGGAAACTTCCGCTGCCCGTGGATATACTGCCGGTTCGGGAGAATCCCTCTCCCCTGCCAGAAGCTCCGGACAGTCTTCGTCAGGCAGTTCTGCTCCGGCTTCTCAGGGAAACAGCGAACTCTCCGCATTCACGAACGCTCTGCCCGGCGTTACCGTAACAAAAAATAATGATATCATTTATCAGGAGGGTATCGTCAACGGTCAGAATTATACTTTACAGATAGACATCAGCGGTTCGGACGGATATACCACTACAGAGGATATGGTCGTTCTCTCACGGCTGTTCTGGCAGTGCTATCCGGCAATGTATCAGCGGTTCGGCGGAATATCATATCCGGCTACAGATGTAACTCTCCTTATTGAAGATTCCGGTTATGAAGTTGCCTGCACATGGGGAAATACCATTCATCTGCATGATATGTGGCTCTATAACAATCCCGACGACTACGACTGCATAACTCACGAACTCGCCCACGTTATCCAGAACGGCTGGGACGAGAACTATCTCGAATTCTCCGGCTATATCGAGACATTTGCCGACTGCTGCCGCTATGAATACGCCCTCGACAACGGAAAATACAACAACGCCGTCTGGTCAACTCTGCCTGTCTATGACCAGCCGTCAAGAGAAACTTCCGTCAGGTTCCTCATCTGGCTCGATCAGAATTATACCGACTGGAATGCCGATATACTGCGGAATTTCTTCTCTGTGTGCTATAATCAGGGCTATCCCTCATACGCATGGGACGCAGCATGGGAGCAGATATTCAGCGGAACTGCCCTCGAAGGCTATGATATCTACACGGTATGGAATATGTACGCTTCGTCAGATTTTGCATATAGCTGATGAACTGATCTTTCAGGAAAATAAAACGCTCCCTGCCAGAACTTTTTTCGTCCGGCAGGGAGCTTTTTGCATATATGATACCGCATAAAAACAAGCCTGTATTTCAAGCAAACGAAATACAGGCTTTTGTTCTGGTGGAGCATACGGGACTTGAACCCGTGACCCCCACACTGCCAGTGTGGTACGCTCCCAACTGCGCTAATGCCCCATTAGGAACATTATACTATATTTGGAAGCAAAAGTCAATAGCAGTGATTAATTTAATTTATATAACAAGTGATCAATTTATATAACTTACTGTTCCTGCTCTCCGAAGATCCTTATGGCTTTCATCATGATAGCACATTCAAGACGCTTCTTTTCGAGCTGACATGAGAGTTTGTGTGCTGTGTGGATATCTCCCATGTACTGGTAGTTGTTGGCATTACAGCCGCCGCTGCAATAGAATTTTGCCCAGCACTTCTTGCAGTCCGGCTTTGTATAGATATGAGCTTTTGCGAACTCGGCTTTCATATCGGAATTGAATGTTCCGTCGTCGATGTTGCCCATTTTGTATTCATCTATGCCGACGAACTGGTGACACGGGTAGATATCTCCGTCGGGAGTGATAGCTACGTAGTCGTTTCCGCAGCCGCAGCCACGAAGTCTCTTTATCGCACACGGGCCCTGGTCGAGGTCTATCATGAAGTGGAAGAAGTTGAACTTTCCGCCCTTCTTCTCGTTCTGGATTATCCTGTCAGCGAGTATCTCGTACTCCTTGAATACAGCCGGGAGTTCCTTTTCAGTGAGTGCGTATTCATCTGAATCACCCACAACAGGCTCAATGGATATCTGGTCGAAGCCTGCCTCATAGAGAGCGAATACGTCGTTCGAGAAGTCGAGGTTCTTGTTCGTGAAAGTTCCTCTTACATAGTATTCCTTGTCGCCTCTGCCGGCAACGAGTTTCTTGTACTTGGGAAGTATCGTATCATAGCAGCCCTGACCGTTGGGGAGGACTCTGAAGAAATCGTTTACTTCCTTTCTGCCGTCGATAGAGAGAACGACATTCGACATCTCCTTGTTGATGAAGTCGATCTTGTCGTCATCGAGCAGAAGTCCGTTCGTCGTGATAGTGAAGCGGAACTTCTTGCCGTACTCCTTTTCCCTTGAACGTGCATACTCAACGATCTGCTTTACGACCTTGAAATTCATGAGTGGCTCGCCGCCGAAGAAGTCGAGTTCGAGGTTCTCACGGTCGAGAGATTTTTCGAGCAGGAAATCGATAGCGTGCTTGCCTGTCTCAAATGACATGAGCTTTCTGCCCTTGCCGAAATCTCCGGTAGAAGCGAAGCAGTACTTGCATCTGAGCTGGCAGTCGTGTGCGATATTCAGGCACATAGCCTTGATAGGAGAAGCCACGGAGAATTTTGCGTACTTCTCATAATCGTCATCAGAAAAGAGTATCTTGTCGTTATAAAGTTCAACTATCTCCGCATAGCAGCTCTTTATATCCTCCGGATCGTAGACTTTCGAGAGCTTGGTCAGAGCTCTTTCGGGACATTCCGGTTCAAAAGGCGGTTCAACATTATCGAGCAGATCATAAGTCAGCTCATCAACGATATGGACACCGCCGCTGTTCACATCGAGAACAATATTAAATCCGTTAAGCTTGTATTTATGTATCATACCTTTACGCTCCCCGTCAGAAATTCATGCCGTAACCGGCAGCTAAAAAATATGAGGCAGCATTTAAATACCGCCTCAAAGAACACCGATAAACTTAATGTTCAGTTCGCTTATCTCTCGCACTTCTGGTTAGCAACTGTGCAGGAAGTCTTGCAAGCTGACTGACATGAAGCCTGGCACTTACCGCAGCCGCCCTTCTGTGCGGATTCCTTGAGATTAGCCTTATTGATGGTCTGAATGTGTTTCATATCAATACCCTCCGTATAAAAATTATTCAGCTTTTCCGTTGAATGCTTGTACATATTATAGCATATCCCGACAATTTTTGCAATGTTTTTTTTGCCCCTCAGGACGCAAAAACATAATTTTGTTAATTTCTGACAACATTGATAGTATATCAACTATCATTTTATAACCGGT
>CADBQF010000229.1 GCA_902796705.1 Ruminococcus flavefaciens | reverse complement strand
TGAACTAACTGAATGGCTCGGTGAACATACCGGCTTCCTTAGCTGGAAACTTGACGGCCTTACGCTCGTCCTCACATACAAAGACGGAAAACTCGTTCAGGCAGTCACAAGAGGAAACGGCGAAGTCGGTGAGGATATCACTTCAAACGCACGCCACATCATCGGTATACCGGCTATGATACCTTTCAGGGGCGAACTCGTTGTCAGAGGCGAATCCCTCATGAAATACAAGGATTTTGAACGTGTCAACGCCGCATCAGAAGAAGGCTCAAAATACAAGAACCCCAGAAATCTGTGTGTCGGCACTGTAAGGAATCTCGATGCCCGTGTAACTGCTGAAAGAAATATCAATTTCTTCGCATTCAATCTCGTATCGGCTGAGGGATATTCAGAGAATTCATTTGCCGAAAGGCTCGCATGGCTCGGTTCTATGGGATTCCAGACAGTTTACGGCGTGAAGACGGACAGTGCCGGACTTGCTAAGAATATCGAATGGTTCAGCCATGAGATAGAGAATAACGAGTTCCCGTCGGACGGTCTTGTGCTTATCCTTGATGATGTCGCTTACGGAGAAAGCCTCGGTGTCACCTCACACGCTCCCAGAAACGGAATGGCTTTCAAATGGCGTGACGAAACGGCTGACACAAAGCTCCTCGAAGTTGAATGGTCTGCGAGCCGTACAGGTCTGCTCAATCCTGTTGCCGTATTTGAGCCGGTCGAACTCGAAGGAACGACTGTCTCCCGTGCGTCAGTACACAATGTCAGCATCGTCAAAAGCCTTAAACTCGGTCTGGGCGATACGCTCTCCATATACAAGGCAAACATGATAATCCCGCAGGTCGCTGAAAACAAGACCTGTTCCGGTACGCTTGAGATACCGTCCGTCTGTCCTGTATGCGGCGGTAAAACAGAGATAAAAGCCTCCGACGACGATGTACAGACGCTTTACTGCACATCGCCTGACTGTCCGGCTAAACATATCGGAAAATATGAACACTTCGTCCAGAGAGATGCAATGAATATCGTCGGTATGTCTACGGCTACTATCGAAACTTTTGTCGGTGAGGGATTTATCCGCTCGTTCAGGGACTTCTATCATCTCGATGACCATAAGGAAAAGATAACCTCACTCGAAGGCTTTGGCGAGAGGTCTTACAAAAAAATCATAGATTCTGTTGAAGCTTCCAGAAAAGCCGAACTCAGCAGCGTTCTCTATGCTGTGGGCATACCAAATATCGGAAGATCAGCTTCACGCCTTATATGCAGGGATATCTCCTCTCCGGAGGAACTTGAAAAACTCACTGCCGAAGATCTCACGGCTATCGACGGCATCGGAGATGTGCTTGCTGACGAATATATCAGATTTTTCGCTGACGAGAAGAACATCTCCGAATTCCACGATCTTCTCGCTGAACTGGAGATAGTTCAGCCTGAAAAGATAAATACAGACTCTCCTGTCGCCGGAAAAACTTTCGTTATAACAGGAAGCGTGAACATATGGAAAAACCGCAACGAGCTTAAAGCTGTCATCGAAGCAAACGGCGGTAAAGTCTCCGGTTCTGTATCCTCAAAGACTGACTACCTCATCAATAACGACTCAGCTTCAAATTCCACCAAGAACAAAACGGCAAAATCCCTCGGTGTCGCTATAATCACGGAAGAAGAATTCAAAAATATGCTGGGATAAAAAAGCTGTATATATGATATCGGGGAAACCTTCATGACGAAAGGTTTCCCCGATTTTTTTCCTATGATGCTTCACTTGCATACTGCGAAGCTGTTGATGACTATCTGCTGTATTTTATACCGATGATATATTTTACCGGCACTTCTCCGGTACACCAGACTTCATTTTCGCTGACACCGAATCCATAGCCGTCAGCAGCCATTGCGGAAGCGTCTATCTCCAGCACGACAGGAACATCGTGCCAGCGTTCTGCGGACTGCCATGCTTTGTTTATATCAGCCTGCATATGGACTGCGTGACGCTTCATTTTCTTTATTGCTCCGCTCTGCTTTATCAGGGCGAAAGCTTTTTCAGTAGTGCCGTGATAGAGTTTCTGCGGCGGCTCACGGTATTCAAGCTCAGGCTCTACCCATTCGATAGAATGTCCCTGACAGCATTTTATCTTCTCGTGGCTGTCATCGAATCTGTATCTGCCTTTTTTATCGTCAGTGACTAACTTTTCGAGGACACCCCTGTTGAGTTCATATTTGCCCGAACTGCATACACCGGTGATGAGCTGTTCCACTGACACCCAGCCGTGTGTGTCCATATCAAGTCCGGCTTCTTCCGGCTTGTGCCTCAGAAGATAGCATAGATATTTGGATAATTCGTTCATGTTCTGTTTCATTCTTTATCATTCCTTTCCTGCATTGATGTCATTCTTTTTATCAGAAGAACGCCTTCCTTTTTCAGCCATTTGTCCCACTTGTCATATTCCGGGAAGACCTTGTACACATCTGCATAGAATGCCTTTGAATGATCCATATGCAGGCGGTGGCAGAGTTCATGCACTACCACGGAATCAAGTGCTTCCGGAGGGGCGGCGGCAAGCAGGCAGTTGAAATTCAGATTTCCTTTTGATGTACAGCTCCCCCACCTTGTCTTCTGATTGCGTATCGTTATGCGGCCGTATGTGACACCGAGTTCCTTTGCGTAATATTCCACACGGCCCGGTATGACCGCAAGAGCTTTCTGTACCATATCCCGGATATCCTGCTGTGTAAACGGAGGGAGTCCGTCAAGTGCTTTCTTTCGCTCTGCTTCAATGGTGATATGCTTTTCTATCCATTTGATATTTTTTCTGATAATGCCGGATATTTCGTTCTGAGAACATCTGAGCGGCGTTCTGACGATGAGTCTGCCGTTCTCACCTATCTGCAAAGCTATCGTTTTCCTCCTGCTGCGTATAATGTCAGCATTTTTTATCATCGTATCAAGATCTGTCATATCATTACCTCTGGAAAAATTTACTGAATATATTATAGTCCACAGATGCTGCAATGTCAAGCGGTCAGCTATTGACAATTGATTTGCATTCCGTGTACCGTTACATGAAGCAGGGGAGAACATAAAAAACAGGCACATCATGTGTGCCTGCTTCAGTAAATATTCAGATGATATAGAACCATGTATCATCGTCTTCGAGGGTGATCCTCTCAACGGGTTTTGATACATTGTAATTATAGCGGAGTTCCTGACTTTTGACGCTGACCTTTGCACCTTCCGGGATAGAGCGTGTGATGAATGCGTTTCCTCCGATAACAACGCCCTTGCCGATGAGCGTATCGCCGCCGAGGATCGATGCACCGGAATAGATAGTGACGTTATCTTCGATAGTAGGGTGACGTTTT
>CADBQF010000228.1 GCA_902796705.1 Ruminococcus flavefaciens | reverse complement strand
TAGTACTTCTGACCTTACATCAGAAATACTATGGCGTAAAACTTCTTTATGCGTACCGTTCTTAATGCGGAGTTTTTTTATATCATGAACGTCAGTTGTTCTGAGATGCGATCTTTTCTTTGAGCATCAGCAGGTCAAACACATCAAGACCGGCATCAGAAGCGATATCGGCAGCATAAGCCTGTTCACCCGTGAGAGCAGTTCCGCCGAGGATATATTTCTGCATGATAACGCCGTCAGCGGTATTTACAGCACCGTCGCCGTTGAGATCGCCTTTTCTGCCCTTTACAGAAGCAGCTTCAACATCAACAGGGCGAATGATGATATAGCAGATATTTATAGCCTTGTCGTCAGAGCGGAGGTTCACAGTGAGTTCGCCGTCGGTGACTTTAACATTTCCGCTCACAGGAGTCCTGTTAGTGGGAGCGTTCTTTACTATGACAGATTCGCCTGCTTTTCCGTAATTTGCATAAGCCGTCGGATTCTTTGAGCAGCCCCACGGATCGCAGAAGCACATTTCTACCGAGTAAGTACCGTTCGGAAGCTCGAAGCTGTAGTCAAGATGACGGGCGATGTTATTTTCATACTGATTCTTTGTATAGCGGAAGCTGTACGATTTATCGGCATTGTCAGCCGTATTTGCCTCATCGCACCAGGTATTTGCGGTATAGAGACCGCCGCTCCTTGAAGAGCCGTTGTACTGATCGTTCGCATCGTCGATGAGTCCCCACTTCTTTCCGCTGACTTCGTCTTCGCCGTAGAGCTGTTCTGTCACGCTGTTATACATACCGAGCTTGTCCCTGCCTGTTACCGTATCGGACTTATGATCGCCGCAGTCAACGTAATAGGCGATATCTCCGGCATATTCATATACAGGGCGGACAGCCTCCATATAGATGAAATCGCACACCTTAGCCGAAGCCTCATCGTCCTTCTCCGAGGAGAATGTCACGTCGATGACGCTTGTTTCTGCACCGTCTGCGGTGATATCATAGATGCAGCGGTCACGAACGTCCTGCGGGATAGTCAGGAGCAGGTCATAAACGTCCTTATTGCCCTTATAATCAAGAGTACCCGACCAGAGGACAGCATCTCCGACTCTTATCCTGAGAGTGCTTCCGTTGTCGCTCTTTCTGAGTTTCACATGAAGCCTGAGCATAGGAGCGGAATCGTCAACAGCCATTCTGTAAGTGAACCAGCCGCCGTTCTTCACATAGCGGTAAGTGCTGTCATTAGTGACACCGACAGAACCGCTTTCCACCATGCCGTGGAGGTTATCGCTCTCATACTGACCGTATCCGGGCTGAACTGTATCTGTGATAGTAGTCTTTGAGCGTGGCTGTTTTTCCTCGATAACAGTACCGTTCGGAACGAACTTCCAGTAGATTCCGTAACGCTGTTCATACTGCTTGTAATGAGGAGTGAAGACGAGCTTAGTATTAGTATCATTGAGCGTGAAGCGGAGAGTGCCGGGTTCACGTACAAGGTGATCGTTTATATCGTTCATGAAAGATGTGACGGACTGACCTTCTTTGGAGAGCTTTATCGTTTCGCTTGCGACTTTCTTCTCCTTGGGGATAGTTACCCACATACCGGTGCTTCCGGTCTGCATATCATCTTTTCCGAGTTCCGCACTGAGTACGAGCGGGCCGTATTTGAAACCGTAAACATCAGGTGAGTCCGGCAGAGGATAGGCTCTTACCTTTGAGGGGATAGTCAGCTCGATGACATCTCCGGAGGAGAAACTGCCCTTAACATCTGCATATCCGTTGACAGTCGTGTAGCTGTACTTAGAGCCGTTGACCTTGATGCCCATAGTGCCGTCTATCCAGTCGGGAATACGGAAACGCAGGTCAAGTGCGGCATTTCCCTTGACAGTGAATTTAACTGTCTGACCGTCCGGGATAGTGCTTTCCTGCGTGAGTGACACGCCCTTTTCGTCCCATTCGAGTATAGAACTCTGATAGAAATTCACATACAGAGTGTCGTCCTCGTGCATATACATGGTATCACCGAGCTTCGTGAAGCTCTCCATGCCGCTTCCCGTACAGCACCAGAACTTATCCCAGCGGGTGCTGTATACCTTGAAATAACCTGTAGCCATAGGCTGGAAGTAGGTCGTCATACCTGTCTCAGGATTCTGCGATGAGAGGATAGAGTTATAGTACGTATTCTCATAGAAATCCATGTACTTGCTGTCGTGTGTTATCTTGAAAAGCTCACGGGAGAGCTTGAGCATATTATAGGAATTGCAGGTCTCGCAGTTGCAGTTCGTTCTCTCTGCATCGAGGATATCGTCTTTTCCGAAATGCTCCCATTCGCTGTTTCCGCCGGTGATATAAGTATG
>CADBQF010000227.1 GCA_902796705.1 Ruminococcus flavefaciens | reverse complement strand
AAAGCCTGTGTGCGTATGCCGTCGCCGTCTTCAACAAAGACACGGTTGCGGCTGTTCTCGCTCCTGCCCATGATGAAATAAGCAGTAACAGCGTACTTTCCGCATTCGCTCCTGCCGATGATAATACCTCTTCCGGGGTAAGCGTTTGAGCTGAGTTCCTGTGCGATATCGAGTTTTTTCATATTGACCTCCTATTTTATAACGTATGCTTTGCCGTCGGATATCTCTATCCTGTCCTGACAGAAGAGCGATACAGCTTCCGGGAGAAGCTTCCACTCGACGTTCTCCATGATGCGTCGCTGGAGTATCTCCGGAGTATCGTCCTTTTCGACGTTTACCGTGCCTTGCAGGATAATAGCACCTGCATCGGCTTTTTCATTTACAAAATGTATAGTAGCACCGCTGACTTTCACGCCGTAGGCGAGGGCGGCTTCATGGACTTTCAGACCGTAGAAGCCCTCTCCGCAGAATGACGGTATGAGTGCCGGGTGAACGTTGATGATCTTATAGGCATAGGCTTTCGTGACACATTCATCGAGTATCGTCATGAAGCCTGCGAGAACTACAAGGTCAGCTTTTTCCTCATTGAGTGCAGCGAGGATAGCTTCGCTGTAGGACTTGCTGTCGGAGTATGCTTTTCTGGGTATCACTTTTGAGGGGATATCGTTCTGCTTTGCTCTTTCGAGAGCGTAGGCGTTCTCCTTTGAGGAGATGACGCAGGTGATCTTTCCGCCCCTGATGATGCCCGACTTTTCGGCATCGATGAGTGCCTGAAGATTTGTTCCGCCCCCTGATACGAGGACAACTATGTTTTTCATTGGAATGACCTCCCGTATTCCTGACGGTATCAGCTATATCTGTGTTATGATGAAGATGACGAAGGCTATAGCCGTTCCTGCCAGCATGATGCGGTAATAGCCGGCTGTGAGGTCGTCTTCACGGCTGGCAAAATAGAAGAACATCGGATCTTCCGGATCGTAGCAGATGAGTTCCTCGCTGCCGATCTCGTAGAGTTCTTCCTTGTCCTGGTGGACTGAAATGGTGTTCACCTCTCTGCCTTCCTCCGTCGTATAGCGGACGGTGGGGAATACACGCTTATTTTTCTCGAACGACCGCTCATAGCCTGTTATCGTGGCATAAGCCGCACGGCTGCCGGATATCCTCTTCTTTATGCCGAGAATATGTATCCACAGCACGACGATCATCATTGCGTATATTATGAGTATCCCGTAAAGCACCGCACCGCAGTGATGTGCTATGGCGAGAGTCACCATTGATGCGATTGACCATATCAGGTCGATGATATTTATTTTCATATTATAATGGGAACTGGACGTGTCCGGGGATTATCTCTGTATCGTCGGTCGAGAGGGGGATATCCCTGTCTATGATGACCTGACCGTATATATCTGTTATACGGAACGTAAAAGGGCCTTTTCCCATTTCGTTCGATTCAAAGTAATTGTAGGGGCGGCGTTTTATCTCCTGAAATTCGCCGCTGCTGTTGAGGAACTCCAGTTTTGTTATCGGATAGCGGTGGTTGCGTACCTGAACACCGCACCAGTGTTCGGACGAACCCTCTTTGTATTTGAATGACACAGGTGCATTTTCAGCACTGTCGAGGGGGATTATCTTCCAGCTAACAGGTACACGGCCTTTCTCGACGGGGGCGATGAGCGGAAAAGCGTCCGTGTAAAGGTCAAGGTCGCCTTTCTTTCCCTCCGGAAGAAGGTCGGTGACGAGCATATTTATCGTGCCGAGTTCGCCTGTCACCTGAATATAAGCACCGGCGAGCTGAGCGTCATTGTAGTCGGCAAGGTTCATGGCGACTATCCAGTAGTCCCTCGAAACTGGATCGAGCATGGCACAGCCGCCCTCGTATCCTCCGCCGTAGAAAGTTCCCTCGCCCGTGTGGACAGTTCCCTTGGGTTCGAGGATACAGCTCTCGTCGATAGTGTATTCGCTGTCGTAAGAGCCGCCCGTATCACCAAGCCCCATGACGAATCTGTGTATCCGCATCTGTTCGGACTGCGGAAGATCAGACTGCCTTGCGAGGATATCGTCGAATACATCGACAACGCCGTCGCTGTTGAGATCGAGCGGACACTTATCGGCGGAAGATGCCCTGAGCGGAACGGCTGCCAGAACGAGTGCAGCCGCCGCAGGTATTATCAAAAAAGTTTTCATAGGATCACGCTCCGGATCAGCAGATGATCACTCCTTCTTCTGATTCAACGAGTTCACCGAGGATATAAGCGTCTTCGCCGGCAGCCTTTATAGCAGCAACAGCCTTGTCAGCGTCGTTCTTGTCAACAGAAACGACCATTCCTACGCCCATATTGAATGTGTTGAACATATCTCTCTCCGGGATATTGCCTGCACGCTTGATGAGGTCGAATATCGGGAGTACCTGTACAGCATCTCTCTCGATCTTTGCAGAGAGTCCCTTCGGGATAGAACGTGGGATATTCTCATAGAATCCGCCGCCTGTGATGTGTGATACAGCCTTGACTGTCACAGCGTCCATGAGCGAGGATACTGCCTTGACGTAGATCCTTGTGGGAGTGAGGAGGCATTCACCGAGAGTGCTTCCGAGGTCGTCAAAGTGCATTGCGAGATTTTCCTCTGTGATGTCGAATACGCTTCTTACGAGGGAGAAACCGTTTGAGTGTACGCCGCTTGATTTAATAGCCACGAGGACATCTCCTGCCTTCTGTGTGTCGGGGCGGAAGAGCTTGTCCTTGTCAGCAAGACCTACAGAGAATCCGGCGAGGTCGTACTCGTCCTCCGGCATAAGACCGGGATGCTCGGCAGTTTCACCGCCTATGAGCGCACAGCCTGCCTGAACGCAGCCCTCTGCGACACCTGAAACGATCTGGGCGATCTTTTCCGGGACGTTCTTTCCGCAGGCGATATAGTCAAGGAAGAACTGGGGCTTTGCACCGCAGCAGATGATATCGTTCACGCACATAGCAACGCAGTCGATGCCGACAGTATCGTGCTTGTCCATAACGAAAGCGATCTTTATCTTAGTGCCTACGCCGTCAGTGCCGGAAACAAGCACCGGCTTTGTGATACCGGTCATATCCAGCTCAAAGAGTCCGCCGAAACCGCCTATACCGTCGATGCAGCCGGCTGTCACA
Source organism: Ruminococcus flavefaciens (assembly GCA_902796705.1). GTDB lineage: Bacteria > Bacillota > Clostridia > Oscillospirales > Ruminococcaceae > Ruminococcus > Ruminococcus flavefaciens_W. The sequence goes on along the minus strand of CADBQF010000227.1, from coordinate 2,096 downwards.
GTGCGGGCGATATGTTTTTTCATAAGCTCTACAGCCTTGTATCCGGCAGTAACATCGACACCGGCTTTTTTGTAGCTTTCAGAGAAACTGTTGTTCATTATTTAATCCTCCGTTAAGTTATAGTTATAGCCAACACCGGAAAAAGCTCCGGCATTGACTATAAAGATCATTCTGAGTTGTGTCCGGACTGTGCGGGAAGGCTCATTCCTTTCCGCTCCAGCAGAACGAGCAGAGCTGACATTCCGGAATGCCTACAGCCCTGACTGTACCTTCGAGCGACTGGAATTCGAGCGAGGTGAGTTTGAGTCTGCGGCATATCTCCTGACGCATACGCTTGCCTCTCTCGGTGTTGGTGTCGCTGTATTCTGCGAGATACTTCACACCCTCGATGCCCTCGAATTCGTCGATTATCTGCCTTGCGATGAGTTCAAGCTCTGAGTGGCTGCGTGAGAAGTTGAGGTATTTGCAGCCGTACATGATAGGCGGACAGGCAGAACGCATATGAACTTCCTTAGCACCGTTCTCATAGAGGAATTCTACTGTCTCACGCATCTGAGTACCTCTTACGATACTGTCATCAACGAAGAGGAGCTTCTTGCCCTCGATGAGTTCGTGTACGGGGATAAGCTTCATTTTAGCGACCTGATTTCTCATGCTCTGGTTTGTAGGCATGAAGCTTCTCGGCCATGTGGGGGTATACTTGATGAACGGACGTGCGAACGGTATGCCGCTGCGGTTTGCATAGCCGATAGCGTGCGGCGTGCCTGAATCCGGAACTCCGCATACATAGTCAACATCGGGGAGCTTTCCGGCAGCGATGTCGTTTTCTGCCATTATCTCGCCGTTGCGTGTTCTCATAGTCTCGACAGTAACGCCCTCGTATACGGCATTCGGGTAGCCGTAGTAAGTCCACAGGAAGGTGCATATCTTCATTTTTGAAGCATCGCCCTCGCTGATTGTGCGGCACTCGTCGGAAGTGATAGTCACTATCTCACCGGCGATAAGTTCACGGTATGTCTGGTAGCCGAGCTTCTGGAATGCGAATGATTCTGTAGAAAGGCAGAATCCGTCGCTTCTCTTTCCTATTATGATAGGAAGTCTGCCATACTTGTCACGGGCAGCGATGATGCTGTCCTTTGTGAGAATGATGAGGGACATAGTTCCTTCTATCTTCTCCTGAGCGTAGCGGATGCCGTCAACGAAATTGTCCTTCTGTGCGATAAGAGCACCGATGAGGTCGCCGGAGTTGATATTTCCGCTGCTCATTGTCTCGAAGTTGGCACAGCCGTTTGCGAGAAGCTCATTCACGAGAGCCTCTGCATTGCGGATTATTCCTACTGTGCATATAGCGTAAAGTCCGAGCTTTGAGCGGACGAGGATAGGCTGGGGATCTGTATCGCTGATGCAGCCGATGCAGAGCTTGCCTCTCATTTTTACAACGTCGTCCTCGAACTTTGTACGGAAAGGTGAATTTTCTATGCTGTGGATATTTCTCTGGAATCCAAGCTCCTCGGAGTATGAGGTCATTCCGCCTCTTCTTGTGCCGAGGTGTGAATGATAGTCAGTACCGAAAAATACGTCTGTAACGCAGTCGTTTTTTGAAGCTGCACCAAAAAATCCGCCCATAGATCATTCTCCCATAAGTCTCTTCATGATTTCCTGATAAGCTTCTTCAACACCGCCCATATCTCTGCGGAAACGGTCCTTGTCGAGTTTTTCGTGAGTTGTGCTGTCCCAGAAACGGCAGGTGTCAGGTGAGATCTCGTCAGCGAGAATGATAGTTCCGTCGGAAGTTTTACCGAACTCTATCTTGAAGTCGATGAGGTCGATGTTGAGTCCCTTGAAGAACTTTACCATGAACTCGTTTACCTTGAAAGCATACTTAGCGATAGTGTCGAGGTCTTCCTTTGTAGCGATGCCGAGAGCGAGAGCGTAGTAGTCGTTGATGAACGGATCGCCGAGGTCGTCGTTCTTGTAGCTGTATTCAAGGATAGGACAGAGGAGCTGTCTGCCTTCCTCAACGCCCATTCTCTTTGAGAAGCTGCCTGCTGCAACGTTTCTGATGATAACTTCAAGAGGAACGATAGATACTTTTT
>CADBQF010000226.1 GCA_902796705.1 Ruminococcus flavefaciens | reverse complement strand
AGTTCTTTCAGTTCGCTGTCGGAGAGATCGCCTGTGCTGTATAATTTTTCAACGATATCCTTCATATCAGCCGCCCAGTCTTATCATCTCGTCAATAGGCTTTCTTGCGGCTGCGATAAGTTCATCGCTCATGAGTATCTCGAATGCAGAACCGTCGTCCATTCCTGTGAGAGTATTATACACATCGGGGAGAGTGGTTATCTTCATATTCCTGCAAACGAGGTCTTTTGTCAGGGGATATATCTTCTTTTCGGGGCAGTCGTACTGGAGATGCTCTGATATGGAAGTCTCGGTGCCGATGATGAATTCCTTTGCATCTGAATTTTTAACATAGTTCATTATGCCGGAAGTTGAACCGACATAATCAGCAAGAGCAACGACTTTCGGGACACATTCCGGGTGAACGAGGAAGAGTGCGTCCGGGTGTTCTGCCTTTGCCTTTTCAACAGCTTTTACTGTTATCGAAGCATGAGTAGGACAGCCGCCCTGGAGGAGCTTTATATCCTTGTCGGGACATTGTTTCTTCACATAGTCACCGAGATTGCAGTCGGGAATGAAAAGTATCTTATCCGTATCGAGAGCCTTGACTATCTTCAATGCACTTGATGAAGTCACGCACACATCACAGACAGTTTTGAGCGAAGCTGTCGTGTTGATGTAGGCAACGACCGTTCTGTCGGGTTCTGCTGCCTTCAATGCACTTATCATTTCAGCGTCCATCTGTTCAGCCATAGGACAGCCTGCGTCTTTATTTGCAAGGAAGACTCTCTTCTGGGGCGAGAGCATCTTTGCCGTTTCAGCCATGAAATGGACTCCGCAGAAGATGATGTTCTTTGCATCGGTCTTTGTGGCATCGACGCTGAGCTTGTAGCTGTCGCCTGTGAAATCAGCTATCTCGACTATCTCTCTTGCCTGGTAGCTGTGGGCGAGGATAGCGGTATCAGTCTCTTTTTTGAGCTGTAATATCTTTTCCTGTAATTCTCTTACTGTCACGTCAGTTTCCTCCTTTGTATCATCAAAGTACGCTTTCGGCTATGACTTCCACCTCGACGAGAACGCCCTTTGGAAGAGTCTTCACAGCAACACAGCTCCTTGCCGGGAGAGATGTGAAGTATTTTCCGTATATCTCATTGAAAGCTGCAAAGTCGTTCATGTCAGCGAGGAAGCACGTAGTCTTGACTGCCTTCTCGAACGAAGAACCGGCTGTTCTGAGTACCTCACCGAGGTTTCTCATGACCTGCTCCGTCTGCTCCTCGATAGTTTTTGCCTCTACTGTATTTGTAGCCGGATCAATAGCTATCTGACCGGAGGTATATACCATACCCCCGGATACTATTGCCTGTGAATACGGGCCGACTGCTGCCGGTGCTTTTTCTGTGTGTATCTTTATCATAATTGATCCTCCTTAGTCATCGATCGTGAATGACAGTGAAACATTATACGATGTCTCTCCTGCCACAGAGTAATACAGAACAACTTCTCCGTCTGTATACTCCTCATCGTTTATAGTGTATGCCATTTCCTGATATTCAACGGCAGCAAGGCCTTCATAGTCCTCTGATGCCATCTCATATTTTTTCTTGTAGTCTTTGAGAGAGAAACCGCTTCCCTCTACGCTGAGTATCTTCTCGTCATCGGAATATTCTTCCGGAATGAGCTGATATTCCTCGCCGTCGATAGTGAGTACACCGTCTTCCGATATCGTGGGCGGTTCTTCCTTGTAGTGGTCGCTGACTGTCTCCTTGTCGAACCATTCGGGAGCATCTCCTACAATACCGTAACCGGTATATGAGAGTTCTCCTGATGAGACAAGTTTCAGAAGTGCGTCAGCGTCTTCCTCACTTATAGAAGAAGATGACTCTTTCTTATCTTCCTTCTTGTCTTCTTTTTTGTCTTCCTTCTTCTCATCAGCCGGAGCTGATACAGAAGTCTCGTCCTTCTTTGTATCCTTTTCCTCCTTGTCTCCGCATGAGAATGCAGAAAAGCATACAGCGAGCGTGAAGATCCCAATAATTACCTTTTTCATAGTTTTTCCCTTATCCTTTATCATTTATATTCTGGACCGGCATTGCCGGATCTCAGGCATTGTAATTAAGCACCCTGAAGCCTGCATCGGCAAGAGCCTGCTTTATCTCATTGATATGCTCATAGTTCCTTGTTTCGAGGACTATACGCAGATAGCAGCCGTTGACGGCAGAGCCTTCGTTGGCACGTTCGTGGTGTATCGATGTTACGTTTCCTCCGAGCTGTGCGATTATCCGTGACACGTCCATGAGCTGACCGGGCTTGTCGATAAGCTCTATCATCATGGAATAGGAGCGTCCCGACATGAGCAGTCCCCTCTTTATGACACGGGAGAGTATCGTAACATCAATATTTCCGCCTGAAAGCAGGCAGACTGTCTTTTTGCCCTTTATCGGGACTTTATTGAACATCGCAGCAGCCACCGATACCGCACCTGCTCCCTCTGTGACGAGCTTCTGCTGCTCCATGAGGGCGAGTATAGCTGCGGATATCTCGTCATCTGAAACAGTGACGATATCATCGACATACTCCGATACATATCTGAAAGTATTCTCGCCCGGCTCTTGTACGGCTATACCGTCTGCTATAGTCGATACGGAAGCAAGGCGTTCTATCTTGTGGTCGTTTATCGAATTGAACATACTCGGAGCTCCGGAAGCCTGTACCCCGTATACCTTTATGGAGGGATCAAGGCTCTTTATAGCATATGCCACTCCTGATATAAGACCTCCGCCGCCTATCGGAACTATTACAGCTTCGACATCGGGTATCTGTTCGAGTATCTCCAGCCCTATCGTACCCTGTCCAGCAATGACGTTGTCATCATCGAAAGGGTGTATGAAAGTATATCCGTTCTCGTCACGCAGCCTGAGAGCTTCTGCATAGGCATCGTCGTACACACCCTCTACGAGCTTTACCTCTGCACCGTAGCTCTTTGTAGCCTCCACCTTTGAAATAGGAGCTCCGTCCGGGAGACAGATTATCGACTTTATGCCGTTCTTTGCGGCTGCGAGAGCTACTCCCTGTGCGTGATTTCCGGCGGAGCAGGCGATAACGCCACGTTCCTTTTCTTCGTCAGAGAGCTGTGACATCTTGTAGTAAGCTCCCCTGACCTTGAATGAACCGGTTATCTGTAAATTTTCTGTCTTGAGAAATATCTCCGAATCGGGATTGATCTTAGGTGCGTGTATAACGTCTGTCTCTCTGATGACTGATTTCAGAATGTACTTTGCATGATAGATCTTATCAAGTGTGAGCATATTTTTCCCTCCGGTCAGTTATTGCCGGAAACGAGCGATGCGACGAACTGTTTTGCCGTTCTCGGAGAGCGTCCGTTACCGGAAGCCATAGCGAATTGCTCGGCTTTCAATGAAAGTTCCTTTTCGTCGAGAACTATGCCGTTCATTTCGGCAAGCTCCTTTACTATCGATGTATATTCATTTTTGTCAGGCCGGCTGAAATTTACACGAAGTCCGAATCTTGCCGAAAGCGAGAGCATTTCCTGCATCGAATCGTTCCTGTGTACATCATCGCCTTCTCTGTCCGAGAAACTCTCACGTATAAGGTGGCGGCGGTTGCTCGTGGCATATATGACCGTATTTGAAGCCTTGGCAGCAGCCGAGCCTTCGAGCATGGCTTTCAATGCACCGAAGCAGTCCTCACCCGACGTGAACGAAAGGTCGTCTGTAAAGAGTATGAACCTGAGCGGGATATCGCTTATCTCATCGATTATGGCAGGTATATCCCTGAGCTGTTCTTTCGTTATCTCGATAAGACGCAGACCTCTTTCTCTGTATTCATTTACAACAGCCTTTACAGTAGAAGATTTTCCCGTACCTGCATCGCCGTACAGAAGCACGTTCTGTGCAGGTCTTCCTTCTATAAGGGCAAGAGTGTTGTCGATGACAGCACGTCTTTCCTTCTCGTAGCCGAAAAGCTCCGAGAGTTTCTGTTTGTCGTGTTTCATTACCGGTTCGATCTTTCCGTCACGGTATATGAACATACAGCTCTTTGCCCACTTGCCGTATCCGAAATTTCCGGCAAGGCTGAGCCTTTCATTGTAGCTTCCGGCGAAATCGACATCAGATATCGTCCACTTGGGCAGAAATCCGTCAAAATCAAGCCCGTCGGTCAAATCTTCCGGAGTGAGCTGTGAAAGTTCCTGGAAGAATTTCAGCTCATGTATAAGAGCTTCACGCATCTCCGGTTCAGGAGTTTTTCCCTTTGCAGCCTGTACTATGCAGATATTCTCGTCCTCAAGTATGACCTTGAGGAGATGTTCACTGAGATTGGAAGTATTCTCCCTGTACAGAGCCGCAACGAAGTCGCAGTAATCCGATACGTATTCGTCCGGCTTCTCGATATCAGAACCGATGAGCCTCAGCAGGCGGCAGCACGCTTCATCTTCTGCCACGCCCCTTAATATGACGACTGCGTCACGCTTCCGGCACAGGTCGATCATTTTGTCATTCATTATATTACCTCTTCTATCTTTTTTGTCATCTCGCTGCATGAGAGCGGCACAGTGCCGGTATCTCCGGCGATATCGGCAGTTCTCCAGCCGGCATCGAGTACCTTGTCAACAGCAGCTTCTATGCAGTCAGCCTCTTTTTCCAGTCCGAGCGAATATCTGAGCATCATTGCAGCAGAAAGTATCGTAGCTATCGGATCTGCCTTGTCCTGACCGGCTATATCAGGAGCACTTCCGTGTATCGGCTCGTACATACCTCTTTTTGCCGCACCGAGCGAGGCGGAGGGGAGCATACCTATCGAGCCGGTTATCTGTGAAGCCTCGTCGGAGAGGATATCCCCGAACATATTTGATGTCACGATAACGTCGAACTGACAGGGATCTCTCACAAGCTGCATCGCTGCATTGTCAACGAACATATCGCTGTACTCCACTTCCGGATATTCCTCAGCGAGAGCGTGCATCGTCTTTCTCCACAGCCTTGAAGATTCAAGGACATTTGCCTTATCGATGCTGCAAAGCTTTTTGTTACGCTTCATGGCAGTCTCAAAGGCGACTCTGCCTATACGCTCTATCTCGGTGACGCTGTATGCCTCTGTATCGAAAGCCTCCTGACCGTATTTTCCCTCACGGTATCCCCTGTCACCGAAGTATATGCCTCCCGTAAGCTCACGGACTATCACTATATCGAATCCCCTGCTCACGATCTCGTCCTTTAGCGGAGATGCACTTCTAAGAGCCGGATAGAGCTTTGCCGGGCGGAGATTCGTGTAAAGTCCGAGTGCGGAGCGTATGCCGAGCAGAGCCTTCTCCGGGCGGATATCTCCGGGAAGCCCGTCCCACTTATAGCCGCCCACAGCTCCGAGCAGCACGCTGTCAGATGCAAGGCAGCCCTTTACAGTCTCCTCCGGGAGCGGAACGCCAACTTCATCTATGGCACAGCCGCCTATGAGATATGATGTGAAATTGAATCTGTGTCCGAACTTAGCTGCTGTCTTTTCAAGTATGCGGACGGCACTGTCCACGATCTCCGGGCCTATGCCGTCGCCTTTCAGTAAAGCTATATTGAATTCCATAAAAATTCCCTCTTGATATTTTATTGCATGAGAACGTCTTCCGGTACAGACGGATCATAGACCAGCTCGTCATATATGCAGCTATCCTCATTCGTGGATATCACCCTGAAACTATCGACATACTGTGCAAACTGAGGATACGAAGCTCCCTTTTGCAGCAGATGAAGCTCCCTGTCCGTCCTGATACGCTCCGCTGATTCTTCCGAGCGGCATGAGATGAAGCGGAAATTGTAAGATTCGCAGGACTTTGCGATATCTTTAACAAAGTCAAAACGCTCCACGTCCGAAAGATCTTCACTCACGAGAAATACGTCAGCATATAGCGTATCGCCTGCAAGGACTTCGCTCAGGTCGCTGCCGTCGAAGTACACATCGAACATCGGTCGTGTATCATCGCCCTCGTGGTATGTCTCCGCCGTTTCTCCGCAGCCCACCGATGCAGATACGAAGCTCTCCGGGAACTCTTTCTCTATCCTGTCAGCGACGGCTTTTTTTATATCGTCCGACTGATAATTGTCCCGGAATTTATGCACATCGCTGCGGCAGTCTGCATAAGCCATGAACTCCTCATCGCCGTGTTTCAGCTTATATATAACGCAGTTATTCGAGCTGAAACCGAAGATGCCGGTATTCCCGTCAGAATAGGAGTCCGATATTTCCGGCTCAAAGCCGTATTTATCCTTTATATACGAAACTATCTCCGGCGTTGATGAAGATATGTTCTGTCTGGTCTGTTCTTTCTGCTCCCTGCTGTCGCACGCACAGAGCGTGAGTAACGACAGAATACAGGCTGATACGGCTATCCTTCCCCTCATTTCTGTCTCCTGAAATTTACTTTATGACTCCGTTTTTTACGGACTGCATGAGTCCGCCGTTCTCGATTATCTTCTGTATGAACTCCGGGAAAGGCTCTGTCCTGAATTCCCTGCCCGTTGTGATATCACGGATAATGCCGTTGTCGAGGTCTGCTTCAACTACGTCACCCTCGGAGATATTATCAGCGGCTTCCGGACATTCAACTATCGCAAGGCCGATATTTATGGCGTTGCGGTAAAATATCCTTGCAAAGCTCTTTGCGATGACAAGCGAAATGCCGCTTGCCTTTATTGCAATAGGAGCGTGTTCACGGGAAGAACCGCAGCCAAAGTTGTTTCCTGCTGTGATGATATCGCCCTGCTTCACACGGCTCACGAAAGTCGTATCAAGGTCTTCCATGCAATGCGAAGCGAGTTCCTTGTGATCGCTCGTATTGAGGTATCTTGCCGGGATTATAACGTCCGTATCGACATTATCTCCGTATTTTATGACATTTCCTGTGAACTTCATATACCCATTACCTCCCACGGACTTGATATCTTGCCGGTGACAGCACTTGCGGCGGCGACTGCCGGGCTTGCGAGATAGACTTCCGACTCCGGGTGTCCCATGCGTCCGACAAAATTACTGTTTGTAGTTGTCACGGCACGTTCGCCCTCTGCGAGTATTCCCATATGACCTCCGAGGCACGGGCCGCAGGTCGGAGTCGATACGACTGCACCGGCT
>CADBQF010000225.1 GCA_902796705.1 Ruminococcus flavefaciens | reverse complement strand
TTTCCGAAAACAAGCACACACGGGATATCGAGAGTGTCGCAGACGAGCTTGAAAGCTTCGGAATATCCTTCGCAGACAACGCCCGGCTGAACGAGAGCACCGACAGCAGATGAACTGAAAGGAGCTTCTGTATCGTAATATGTAAATTTACATATATAATCATGCACACTTTTGAGCATCTCATATCTTGAAGTGCCTTCGAGGGGGATACCGTCAATGGCATCATAGAGCTTGTCTCCATAGGAGGCGGCATCGCTGAGCGAAGTGAAACCGTCGAGGTATCCTGCCTGGATCTGTATCTTTGAAACGGTAACAGTATATTTCTTTGTGCGGGAACTGTACTTTATCGACGGATTGTACATACCGAAAGCGACATTTCCCGGTCCGAGCCAGTAGGCTTCCGGAACGTCAAGGGTAAATATGCAGATACCGTCGGTACAGCTTGCAAAGAGAGGAGTGAAGTAAGCATCTTTCTCGTCGTCGGGGATCTCTTTCATAGAGACATTCACTGACGTTTCAAATGTGAACGGTTCAGGGAGAGTGACTATGATCGGATCGGAAGTCGGAGCGGTAAGACTTTTGAACAGGGCAGAATAGACGGCGAAGTTATTTGTGTCGAGAAACTGCCCGTAGTTGAATGCGTCTGAATTGAAATTTGATCTGACTGTGACAGGATCCTTTATCGAAACGAGTCCGCCCGGAGTTCCGGAGCAGTCGAATTCGTCGATATAGCAGAGTTCCTGCGACAATGCCTCCTCATCGGCGGAAACAGCGGAAATGTTCCCGGAAGCTATGAAAGAAGCGGCAGTCAGGAGAGATAATGCTGATGAGAATAATTTTTTCATAAAATGTGCCTCCATTACAAAAAGATCTATTCCCATCCCCTGAATTTTATATATATCTGATTATATTATACTAAATCTGTTTACAAAAGTCAATGGAAAGGAGTTAAAATCGTCATAATATTAAAATTTGATAGCGATAATGTGTATATATTGACATATCAAAAGTAATATCATGTATATCAAAGTATATATTATCTGATGCAGAAAACACCAAAAAAGTGCGGAATACAGGCGAAAGATTTGTTATATTGTCACTTGAAAAAGTTTTGCCGCTATGGTATACTTTTTATTGGTGGCTTAACACTATAATTGAAAGGTGAGGTTCTGAACAATGCAATTATCAGATATGAACAAAGAAGAGCTGAAAAGCTGGCTTGAAGACGTAAAAGCCCAGTATTCCGATTTCAGATCACAAGGTCTGTGTCTCAATATGTCAAGAGGTAATCCCTGCAAGGAACAGCTTGAACTGAGCGTTGATATGCTCAACGTTTTCAACGACGGCGATTTTTCTTCCGAAAACGGCATTGATGTACGCAATTACGGTATGCTCGACGGTATACCCGAGGCAAAGAAGCTCTTTTCTGATATGATAGGTGCAAGCGAAGATGAAGTCATCATCTTCGGAAATTCGAGCCTTAATGCTATGTTCTGGGCAGTACAGACTGCTTTCAATAAAGGTATCCTCGGCGGAAAGCCGTGGTCTGAACTTGACAAGGTGAAGTTCCTCTGTCCTGTTCCGGGATATGACAGACATTTCAAGATAACAGAATTCTTCGGCGTTGAGATGATAAACATTCCCATGACTCCCACAGGCCCGGATATGGATATGATCGAGAAGCTCGTAGCTGACGATGATTCGATAAAGGGCATCTGGTGCGTTCCGCAGTATTCCAATCCGGACGGCATCTCCTACAGCGATGAGACAGTAAAGAGATTCGCTGCACTGAAGCCGGCTGCAAAGGATTTCAGGATATTCTGGGACAATGCTTACTGCATACATCATCTCACTGATAAGCCTAAGCTCATACTCAATATACTTGACGAGGCAAAGAAGTGCGGCAACGAGAATATCGTCTATATGTTCGCTTCAACTTCAAAGGTGACATTCCCCGGTGCAGGCGTGGCAGTAATGGCAGCAAGCAGGGAGAATATCGACGAACTCAAGAAGTACCTCGGCATCAGCATCATCAGCTATGACAAGATGAACCAGCTCCGCCATGTGAAGTTCTTCGGAACATTTGAGAATATGTGCGAGCATATGAAGAAGCACAGAGATATCATCAAGCCCAAGTTCGACCTCGTATGTGAAATGCTCGAAAAGGAGATAGCTCCTCTCGGCATCGGAGAATGGACAGTTCCGCAGGGCGGATATTTCATCTCGTTCAATGCTCTTGAAGGCTGTGCAAAGAAGATCGTTAAACTCTGTGCAGATGCAGGAGTAACTCTCACAGGTGCAGGAGCAACATTCCCTTACGGAAAGGATCCTGAGGACAAGAACATCAGACTTGCACCTACATATCCTTCACTTGAAGATCTTGCAAAGGCAATGCAGCTCTTCGTTATCTGCGTGAAGATAGCAAGTGCAGAAAAGCTCCTTGCTGAATAAGAACTGTAATATGTACCGTATACCCGGAGAGTCCGAAAGGGACTTTCCGGGTTTTGTTATTTTGCCTCAAATCCGGCGTATATGAGGATATCTTCTATCGTTCCGGAGATATGAACTGCCGCAGCTTTTATCTTTTCAGGCGGAGGGAGCTGCCCTCCGAGAAGATACCGCAGAGCGGCAAGAAAAACGACACATCTGAACAAAGCTTTCCGCATAGACCTGCTCCTTTCATTATGATGAACTGAACAGAATATTGCCCCTCTGCAAAAAAATATTCAATTCTGAAAAAAGTTAAAGACTTGTTAAGAATTGGTATGATATAATCAGGACATAGAAAAACAACTCACGAAAAGAGGTAATGTATATGTGGCTCAGGATACTAAAAAAAGACCTTAAACGAAAAAAGACGATGAACGTCATTCTGCTGCTGTTCGTTGTGATATGTTCGATGTTTGCGGCAGCGAGCGTGAACAATATCATAACAGTGACCGGAGGTATCGACAGTTACCTTGACAAAGCCGGAATGAGCGACTATTTCGTCGCTGTGAACGGCAAGGAAAACTCCGAAGAAGCAGACAGGATATTATCCGGAAGCGGCAATGCTAAAAGTTTCAGGAAGGAAGCAGCATTGTTCATCGCTTCAGATGATCTTATCAGAGAGAACGGAAAAAAGATCGACCTGACCGGAGCAGTCATGGTGCATGATATTGCTGATACTGCGATCAATTTCTTTGATGAAGACGACAACGTACTGAAAGATATCAAAAAAGGAAAAATGTACATCACCGGCAGTTCTGCCCGTGCTGCAAAGATCAAGGCAGGCGACAAATTCACATTGAGTGTCGGAAACACCAGTATCGAACTCGAAGTCGAAGGACTTGGAAAAGATGCACTTTTAGGTTCACCAATGGCCGGCAATTCAAGAATACTTCTCAGCAGTGAAGATTTCGATAAGCTGAAGTCAGACGAAAATTCATTCAATGAAAAAACCGGAGCGATCTTCTATGTCGATACAGATGATACAGAGGGACTCGAATCAGATATTTCTTCTATACCCGGCGTTCTGATAAAAGGCGGCAGGGGACTTATAAAGACCTCATACATCATGAGCATGATGATCGCAGTTATAGTTCTTGTTGTAAGCGTGGGACTTCTTCTTGTATCATTCGTTGTACTGAGGTTCACGATAAAGTTCACTATCAGCGAAGAATTCCGTGAGATAGGCGTAATGAAAGCTATCGGCCTGAGAAATTCATCTATAAGGATGCTCTACCTTGTGAAATACCTCGGCATATCTCTTGTGGGTGCGGCAATAGGCTTCGCAGGAAGTATCCCGTTCGGAAGGATACTCGTAAAAAGTGCGAGCGGTGATATCGTTCTCGGAAATGACGGAACTGTCCTTATAAGTATCCTCTGCTGTATCGGAGTCGTGCTTGTGATAATGCTTTTCTGCTGGGGAAGCACACGCAAAGTGAAAAAGCTCTCTCCGATAGACGCAGTAAGGAACGGTCAGACAGGCGAGCGTTTCAGCAGACGTGGTTCATTCAGCCTCGGAAAGAGCAGACTCGGAAGCACGGGTTTCCTTGCGGTCAATGACGTTGTCAGCGAGAAAAAGCAGTACGGCATAATCACAGCTATATTCACGCTGTGTACACTTATCGTAATGGTGCTTGGCGTTACAGTAAATACTCTTGACGGCGGCGGTTTCCGCTACCTTCTTTCAGTGACCGAAAGCGATGCTTATTATACAGATCTTGTTTCAGTCATGGATATCATGGGAGGCAGGGAAACGATCAAAAACGCAACGGAAAAAATAGAAAAGACGCTTGAAGAAAATAATATGCACGGAAATGCTTTCATTGAATGCTGGTATGTTCTTCCTATCAGGGCGAACGGCAAGTCGTATCAGATCAGCTTTATCCATTGCAGCGAAACAAAAGCATCTGACTATGAGTATATGGAAGGCTCTGCACCTGCAAAGGCTGACGAGATAGCCGTCACTCCGCAGATATCCGAAAAGATCGGAGCAGGCATCGGAGATCACATCATGATAGATATTGACGGCAAGGAAAGCGAATACATCATCACAGCGATTTTCGAGAGCTTTGACAATCTCGGAGAGATCGCAAGACTTCACGAGAGTGTGGAATTACCCGATCATCTCGTGACTAATACATTCCCGTTCCAGATCGATTTCGATGACGATCCGGATAAAAAAGTCACTGAAGAGCGTATAGAAAAACTCAGGACGGTCTTCGGCACAGATAAAGTAATGGATACACCGGCATTCGTTGACGACTGCATGGGCGTAGCCGATATATTAAGACCGGTCAGAAACTTCACATTTGCTCTTGCACTTATAGTGGTAGTGCTGATAGCCGTTCTCATGGAACGCAGCTTCATCTCAAAGGAGAAATCAGAGATAGCACTTATGAAGGCCGTCGGCTTCAAGAACAAGTCAGTCATGCTTCATCACACGATAAGATTCGCCATAGCGATGCTTGCAGCGATAATAATAGCGTGCGTGGCAGTAGTTCCGCTCACAGGACTTGTCATAGATCCGGTATTCAGGATCGCAGGTGCAAGAGGAAGCATCGACTATGAGATCAATGCAGCAGAGGTATTCGGTCTCTACCCGGCGATAATACTTGCAGTGACCATACTGAGTGCAGCATTCACGGCACTTTGTACAAAGATGATAAAGGCAAGCGATACAGCTTCGATCGAATAATGATAAAGGAGAATAATTATGAGTGCAGTTTTACAGACAAAGGGACTTTGCAAGACATACATCGTCAACAAGAGACAGAACAATGTCCTTAAAAATATCGACCTCACGATCGACGAGGGAGAAATGGTAGCGGTAATGGGGCCTTCCGGTTCAGGAAAATCCACGCTTCTCTACTGTGTCTCCGGAATGGACAGAGTGACTTCCGGCGAGGTCGTATTCGACGGAAAGGAGACTTCATCTCTCAGCGAGAATGAGCTTGCACAGATGAGGCTCGACGAAATGGGATTCATTTTCCAGCAGATGTACATGATGAAGAACCTCTCAGTCCTTGACAATATCATACTTCCGGCAGTAAAATCAAAGAAGAACCACGAGAGCCGCAAAGAGACAGAGGAGCGTGGAAGAAAGCTCATGCACCGCCTCGGCATAGACGACGTAGGCAGAAACGATATCAACGAGGTATCAGGCGGACAGCTCCAGAGGGCGTGCATCTGCCGCAGCATGATAAATTCCCCGAAGATGATATTTGCCGACGAGCCGACAGGAGCATTGAACCGCTCCAGCTCCGATGAGGTGATGAACGAGCTTATCTCGCTCAACCGTGACGGAACGACGATAATGTGCGTCACACACGACATGAAAGTCGCAGCAAGGTGCAGCAGAGTCATCTATATCGTTGACGGCGGCATCAAGGGCGAGAACAAACTCGGCAGCTTCGACGGCACAGAAGCCGAACTCCGCAAAAGAGAGAGGAACATGAGCAACTGGCTCATGGAAATGGGCTGGTGAACGTACTTGCTTTTTCGGAGCTGTTATGGTAGAATTATCATTATAAAGGCGGTGGTATAATGGTAGATATACTCATAGTTGAAGACAATACGGAACTTTCACAGCTCCTCAGCGATTTCCTTACGGCGGAGGGATATACGGTATCTTCCGCCGTCAGCGGAGGCAGAGCAGTCGAACTCTTTGAAAGATACGGAGCGAAGCTCGTCGTGCTGGACATAAATCTCCCGGATATGAACGGATTTTCAGTCTGTGCAAAACTCAGGGAAAAGACGGATACTCCAATTCTGATAGTGAGCTGCCGCACCGGAAAGGACGATAAGCTCAACGGCCTTGAACTCGGTGCTGATGACTACATCGAAAAGCCATACGATATCGATATCCTCATCGCAAAGATAAAGGGTATATTCAAGAGAAGATATCAGCAGGAGAAGATCACCTGCGGCGAACTTACGATAAATCTCGCAGACAAGACAGCCGAATACGGCGGAGAAAAACTCGAACTCACATCAAAGGAGTTTGAACTTCTCTCGATACTTGTCAGCAACAGGGGAAAATCCCTCAACAAGGACTATCTCTTCAATACAGTCTGGGGAAGCGACAGCGATTCCGAGATACAGACTCTTCACGTTCATATAAAAAGACTCCGTACAAAACTCGGAGAAGATCCTAAAAAGCCGGCACATCTGCTCACGGTATGGGGAGTGGGGTATAAGTACGTATGAAGAGCTTCGGAAGAATAACGGCAGTGATCGTACTTCTGTACATTGCTGCCGTATTTGTCATGAATACGATGATGCTGTCATCGGCAAAAGGTGCGGACGGCTATTACCGTGTGGAGGTAAAGCGGCTTGCCGACGAGATAAATGAAACAGGCACGTATGATCTTTCACATTACACGCTTCTCACAGGCGTGACAGAGATAACCGGGAACAAGGACTTCTCCGCTGACTGCCATTATGCCGTGGCAGAAGCCGGAGGAAAATTATACCGCATAGAATACACCGTCAGCTCGTTCGACATGAAAGTGCTTGTCATCGCAGATATATTCCTTGCGGCGGTACTGATCGTGATAACAGTGATATTCCGGTGGATAAGCCGGAAGATACTCCGTCCGTTCAATCTCATAAACAAAGTTCCGCAGGAGCTTGCAAAGGGAAACCTTGCCGTTCCGATACCGGAGGAAAAGGGCAGGTTCTTCGGAAGATTCACATGGGGCATAAATCTGCTCCGTGAGAGCATCGAGGAACAGAACGCAAGGGAACTGAGCATACAGCGTGACAAGAAGCTCCTGCTCCTTTCGCTCTCCCATGATATAAAGACACCTCTCTCGGCAATAAAGCTCAATGCGAAAGCTCTTTCCAAGGGAATCTACAAAGATCCGGAAAGACAGCGTGAAGCCGCCGAGAGCATCAACGCAAGAGCTGACGAGATAGAATCCTACATGAAGCAGATCTCAGAAGCGGCAAGCGAGGATTTCATCAACTTTGAGGTAAGCGTTTCGGAAGTATTCATCGATGAGATCATAAACAAGGCAAAGGAGAGATATTCCCTCCAGCTTACGGCTACTGAAACGGACTTCACCATAGACAGACACACCAACTGCCTGCTCCTCTGCGATGAGGGAAAACTCTATGAGTGCATCTGCAATATCATCGACAATGCGATAAAATACGGCGACCGCCG
>CADBQF010000224.1 GCA_902796705.1 Ruminococcus flavefaciens | reverse complement strand
TTAGTAAGTCCAGACCGGCCGCAAAGCGTGGCTTCGCCGCTTTGCTCTGTTCTTAGGGGACTCTGTCCCCTCATACACCCCTGCAAGGAGGATATTATCCCCCTTGACTCCCATTATTGCGGCTTCGCCGTTTTTTTATTTTTTTCTTTTTCCTTTATTTTTGCAAAAAAAATGGACGGAATTCCTTCCGTCCAAAGCGAGGTTTATTTAATTGCAGCAAATGCCTTCTCCAAAGCAGCTATCAGGTCATCGATATGCTCCGTTCCTATCGAAAGACGTATCGTATTCGGCTTGATGCCCTGCTCCGCAAGTTCTTCTTCTGTGAGCTGTGAATGTGTTGTTGATGCCGGGTGGATAACGAGCGACTTCACATCTGCCACATTTGCAAGCAGCGAGAAGATATCAAGGTTATCTATGAATTTCTTCGCATCGTCCTCCGTACCCTTTACTTCAAAGGTGAAAATACTGCCGCCGCCGTTGGGAAAATATTTCTTGTATGTTTCGTGGCTTGGCTCTGACGGGAGCGAGGGGTGGTGAACAGCTTCTACCTGCGGATGTGCTGCAAGGAACTCTACTATCTTCTTTGCATTTGACGTGTGACGCTCTACACGGAGGGAAAGTGTTTCGAGTCCCTGGAGGAATATGAACGCATGGAACGGTGAGAGCGTTGCTCCTGTATCTCTCAGGAGGATAGCTCTGATATATGTTACGAATGCTGCTGCACCGGCGGCGGCTGTAAAGCTTACACCATGATAGCTCGGATTCGGCTCTGATATCCACGGATATCTTCCGGAAGCTGCCCAGTCGAAGTTTCCGCTGTCTACGATAACGCCGCCGATAGCTGTTCCGTGGCCGCCTATAAACTTCGTTGCAGAGTGTACGACGATATCTGCACCGTATTCTACAGGACGAACGAGGAATGGTGTTGCGAATGTATTATCTACCACGAGGGGGATATTGTGCTTGTGTGCGATCTTTGCGAGCTTCTCTATATCGACTGCATTTGAATTCGGATTTCCGAGAGTCTCGATAAAGAGTGCCTTTGTGCTGCTGTCGATAGCCGCATTGATCTCAGCCTCATCATCGGGATCGACGAATTTAGCTGTTATGCCGTAAAGCGGAAGAGTATGTGCGAGCAGATTGTATGTGCCGCCGTAGATCGTCTTTGAAGCGACGATGTTCTCGCCTGCCTTTGCGAGTGCCTGTATCGTGTATGTGATAGCTGCTGCACCGGAAGCTGCTGCAAGAGCTGCAACGCCGCCTTCAAGGGCAGCTATACGCTTCTCGAAAACGTCCTGTGTGGAGTTTGTGAGCCTGCCGTAGATATTGCCTGCATCTCTCAGTCCGAAGCGGTCTGCTGCGTGCTGTGAATCGTGGAATACGTATGAAGTAGTCGCATATATCGGAACTGCTCTTGCATCTGTTGCGGGATCGGCCTGTTCCTGACCTACGTGGAGCTGTAAAGTTTCAAAGTGTAATTTATTCTCAGACATGATGATTTCCTCCTGTTTATCAAAAAAAGTTTATCTATAATTTTTCAGGTATTTCCAATGGGTTTTTATTAAGAAAAGCTGTGATGTTCAGCATCGCTCACTGTGACACATTCGGTCTTTTCCCGTGAGCAGAACATATATGAAGTGAGGTGTCCTGTTCATTTTCCTTGTTCCTTTCATCTGGTATGCCTATATTATACATCGGAATAATCGATTTGTCCAATCTTTAATTCTGATTACAAGTTATAGCCTCAGTTTATATCTCATAGTGCTACAGTAGGATTTGTGCAGAACGTGCAGAAATCTGAAACTTCTTTAGTTATTATATACAAATCCACAGTTTTATGGATTTATGCCGTTATTTCTTGAAATATCGCATTTCCAGTAGTATAATAATAAAGTTGACTATAGAAAAGAGGTATTGAAAACATGAACGGAAAACAACCAACTCCTACCGAAGAAAAGCTCAAACCGAAACTTTTCTCCGTAATGAAGACCTACTCGAAAGAGCAGTTCATCAAAGACATCGTGTCAGGCATCATCGTTGCGATAATCGCTCTTCCGCTGTCTATCGCTCTCGCTATCGCCTCCGGAGTACGTCCTGAGCAGGGTATCTATACCGCTATCGCTGCCGGATTCATCGTTTCGTTCCTCGGCGGAAGCAGAGTTCAGATCGCCGGCCCGACTGCCGCATTTGCAACTATCGTCGCCGGGATAGCCACTACCGAGGGCATGGACGCTCTCATCATCTCGACCATAATGGCAGGTATCATCATGGTCATCATGGGCTTCTGCCGGTTCGGTACGCTCATAAAGTATATCCCCGGCACGATAACGACCGGATTTACTTTCGGAATTGCCGTCACGATACTCGTCGGACAGATCAAGGATTTCCTCGGACTCAGCTTCGATGCCGATGTAATGGCTGACAAGATCGGTGTCCGCTCCCCTGTCGAGACGATAGACAAGCTCAAAGCTATAGGCCTGTTCATCGATTCTTTCAACTGGCAGGCATTCGTCATCGGACTCATCTCGCTCGCAATACTCATTCTCTGGCCGAAAAAGCTCGAAAAGATACCGGCTTCGCTCATAGCCGTCGTCGTATGTTCCCTTATCGTCGGACTCACTGATATAAAGGTGAATACTATCGGTGATCTCTACAAGATATCTTCAAAACTCCCCGGCGTGACAGTTCCCTCCGTATCATTCGCCACAGTAAAGGCACAGCTCCCGAACGCCTTCACGATAGCAGTCCTCGCCGCAGTTGAATCGCTTCTCTCGTGCGTTGTTGCCGACGGTATGATCGGTTCAAAGCACCGTTCAAACATGGAGCTTATCGCTCAGGGTGCTGCAAACATCTGCTCCGCACTTTTCGGCGGTATCCCTGCCACAGGTGCTATAGCAAGAACAGCCGCAAACGTAAAGAACGGCGGCCGCACACCGATTGCCGGAATGGTACATTCGATCTTACTGCTCATTATACTTATCGTTCTCATGCCGTATGCCTCGCTCATTCCTATGCCGACGATAGCAGCTATACTCTTCATCGTGGCATACAATATGTGCGGCTGGAGAAATATCCGCAACACGGTCAAGACAGCTCCCAAGAGCGATATTTCCGTTCTCTTCATAACGATAATCCTCACTGTCGTATTTGACCTCGTTATCGCTATCGGTGTGGGCATCGTGCTTGCATCGCTCCTCTTCATGAAGCGTATGGCTGACGTTACGGAAGCTCACACATGGGTGGACTACGACGACGAGGACACCGATCCCGACAACATCATGCACAAGAAGATACCTGCAAAAACAAAGGTCTACGAGATCAACGGCCCGATGTTCTTTGCCGCTTCCGACAAGTACAAGTATATCCTCGATGACAAGAATTTCTCCGTACTCTGCATACGTATGAGAAACGTTCCGGCTATCGACGCTACCGGTGTTGAAGCACTCATGAGGATCGTCAGAAGATGCGAGAAGCATAACATAAAGATAGTCTTCTCCCACGTAAACGAACAGCCTATGCAGGTAATGACAAAAGCCGGATTCGTCGAGAAAGTCGGCAGGGAGAACTTCTGCGACCACATCGATACAGCTCTCCGCCGTGCCGAGGAGATAGAACGCTCACTCGCTCCGGCTGCACTCACCCTCCC
>CADBQF010000223.1 GCA_902796705.1 Ruminococcus flavefaciens | reverse complement strand
CCGTCCGGCAGAAGTTCGTATTTCTTGGTGACCACACCGTCCGCACGTTCTTCGCCGTCAGCCGCAAGATATGTGAAATCACCGTTGGGCATGACCTCTATATTTCCGGCTGTTACATACTCACCTGTCAGGCGGTCTATCTCCTGATATTCCCATTCATCGGAAATATCGCTCAGATCGGCATTTTTATCGATAACGCTCTCACGTATGATCCTCTCGCTGTTTCCGTTTCCTATATAGTATATATCAGGATCGAACTGGATACAGTTGCAGCCTATCCACATTTCGCCGTTATCTTCATATAAAGCGAAGTATGATATCCTGTCCCGGACTATCTCATCAAAGCTGAGCCTGATATCGCCTTTTTTAACATCGCCGCCGTCATAGGAACGATACTCAAAAGAACCGTTTTTCCTTATCTCCAGAGAACCCGAATTTGTGTATCTTATGCCCTCTGTATCGAGCTGCTGATATATCCAGTTGTCAGCGATATTTCCTATATCGGTATATTCTTTCTTTTCCGGCTCGTCCGGGGGAGTGTCCGTGATAACACTGTACTGTCTGCCTGACGAAGCATTCTGTACAAGTGATACCGATGCTCCTCCAATGCCGGAAGACATTTTGTTCTTTGTTCCGGCTGGATTTGCTACCGGCTGGGAAATACCTGTATCGCTTCCTGTGATCTTTACTTTATGTTCAGTCCTGATATCCTTTTCAGTTACCGGAGCAGGTGCAGTATCACGTCCTCCGGCAGAAGTCGTTGTCTTTATCTCGTGATGTTTTTCTGATGATGAAGTTGTCGTTGTTACACTGTCAGTATTGATCTTATCCGGGAGCGGTTCTTCGGCAGGTCTTCCGCATGATGTCAGAACTGCCGCTGCCGCTGTCAGTACAAAACATTTCAGCTTTCTGTTCATAGCAACTTCCCCTTTATCCGGACGAACATCAGAATATCACACGCCGCAGTACATATTCTCCTTCTGATGTAGAAGCTATTTCATATGTACTCATATCGTCGATAGCCAGATGCTTTTTCAGACGTGAGATATTGACTCTTATCGTATTCTTGCTGTCGTCCACATCGCAGCCGTAGATATTCTTATAGATATCATGATAGCTGATGCGTGAACCGATATTTGATGCGAGCATATATAGTATCTGCAATTCACGCTGAGGGAGCGAACACTCATTGCCGTCAAGAACAGCTATGCCTGAAAAGAGATCGACCGTCAGATACGGCAGTTCTATTTTCGGGTGCTGAACGGACTGCTTCACGTTCCTGCGGAGCTGTGCCTCTATGCGTGCTTTCAGGACGTTGAGGTCATAGGGCTTCGTGATATAGTCATCTCCGCCGCTGCGGAAGCCCATGATAACACTGTCGTTCTCATCACGGGCAGTCAGGAATATCACGGGTGCCTGAGTTTTCGTCCGGAGTATCTTGCAGAAGTCCATTCCGTCACCGTCCGGCAGCATGACATCGAGCAGGGCAAGATCGGGAATGAATTCCTCCAGCATGAATGATGCCGACTGCACGGAATCCGCACAATGCACAGTATATCCCTCGCTCTCAAGAAACGTTCGGTTGATGTGCATTATATCAGAATCGTCCTCTACCAATAATATATGTGCCATAAAACCTCCCGTTACAATTTTGTAAATCTGATTGAATTCTCCTTAAAATGTGGTATAATGAATAAAACAGCATTCTGTAACCGATCTGTTTGTATCAAAGGATCGCCTTTCCGCAGCATCAAAGGAGCATATATATGAAAAAAACTGATATTTCTGTAAGCCGTTCATTGAGGAAGCGGCTGCTTATCGCACTTGTGACGTGTCTGTTCACTGTGCTTGCCATATGTACGGCGATATTCAACATAGCATACCGTCAGGCAGCAAAAACAGCTTCGTATCACTCAAAGCAGCTTGCTGACGGAAGCATATCGATTATTTCAGATGCCGTCTATCAGCACGATCTCAGTGCATTGCAGAACGTTCTGCGGAACTTCTGCAACGAGACGAGCCTTGAAATGAGAGCTTACGGATACTTCCCGTCAAAAAAGACCGACTTCATCAACTATATAAACCAGAAAGCCTCTGCCTATTTCAATTACAGCTTTTGCAGTTCGTGCGTGTTCTT
>CADBQF010000222.1 GCA_902796705.1 Ruminococcus flavefaciens | reverse complement strand
GTATGCGGTCATCTCATAGTCCACCTGAGAGAAGATCTTGTCAAAGAATGTCATCAGGTCAAGGGGATCGGTCTTGATCTCGATGCCAAGTTCCTGCATGGTCTGCTGATAGTAGAGTACCACATCATCATACACACCCGTTGCAGGATAGGTGATGGTATAGGAAAGCTCTGTGCCGTCCTTATCACGTACTCCGTTTCCGTCGGAATCCTTCCAGCCGTTATCTTCAAGGAGCTTGACTGCTTCGTCAAAATTATACTCAGGTGTCTTGGTATCGTACTTGCAGAACGGCATATTTGAAGGCATTACCGAGTCGGCAGGGGGACGCAGTCCGGAATAGATATTCTCCGCAACAGAAGCCTTGTCGATCGCCATTTGAATAGCTGTACGAACGTTCCGGTCATCAAGCCCCTTAACCTCGTCATTGAGTGCGATAAACTCTGTTACAAAGTTGAAGTTGGAAATTTCGCCCTTTATGCCGTCCGTCTGTGAAAGTTCGAGATAAGAAGCCGCATCAAGTGTTTCCGAACCGATAATGAAGTCTACCTCGCCTGCTCTCATGGCAGTTACCTTCGATTCGGGTATCACCTTTACAGTAAAGCTGTCCGCATCGGGAGCATCGCCCCAGTAATTCGGATTCTTGACGAACTTGTATTCGGTGGCGGTATCGTTCACATTCTCAAACATATACGGACCTGTGCCGGGCGTGTGATCCATAAGATATTTTTCATTTACCGTACCGTCTTCGTTGAAAGCGGCTGGAGCGAGGATACCTCTCGGCATAGCCATTGAAAGATCGTTGAGTACATTATAATAGGGACGTGACAGGTGGAAAGAAACAGTATAGTCATCATCTGCCGTGACCTCTGTTGTCAGCATATCAAGCTGACCGTAGTTGGTGCTTGCACCCAGAGTCGGACGCATATTGTCGAAATACAGCTTTACCGCCTGTGCATTGAGATCCGTTCCGTCGTTGAATTTTACTCCCTCACGCAGCTTGAAGGTGTAAGTGAGACCGTCATCGGAGGAGCTCCATTCTGTTGCAAGGCATGGGATATATTCGCCGTCCTTGTATTTGACAAGCGGCTCATAGAAATTGTTGGCGTAGTAGGTGTTTTCATACACCATAACGCCCTGACCAAAGCCCATGGAAAACGGTGCACTCTGTGCGATAGTGACAGACTTGACTTCACTGCCTTTTGCTGCTGTGTTCCCGGCAGACGATCCATTTGATGAACTGTCACCGCAGCCTGCAAGAATTGACATCGACATAATAAATGCCATTATCAGTGTGGTTTTTCTTTTCATATAAAATACTCCTTTTCTATCATTGAAGGGCTTGCCGCTTATATTCGGCTGCCCTTACAAGCTCCTTTGAATAGTCCTCTTTGAAATCAAGAAAACCTTGCGGTCTGTCAAGCGTTTCGATGATATCCCCCGAACGCATGACGTATATCCTGTCAGCCATGAACATAGCTGTATCAAGATCGTGGGTTATTATCAGAAAGGCAGTTTTCTGCTCTGCTCTCAGCTTTTTGAGCATCGTGAGGATACATCTTCGCAGAGTTACGTCAAGTCCGCTGAATGCTTCGTCAAATATGATGTATCTGGGTTCTGTGGCAAGGGCACGGGCAATACAGAGCCTTTTCTGCTGCCCTCCCGAAAGCTCGGAAACTTTGTTTTTCAGCTTTTCCCTCGGAAACTGCACCATATCACACAGCTCATCTGTGCGTTTTGCTCTTTGCGATCTGTCGAATTTCATCAGCAGTTTAAGCGGCTCGTCAATGACCTGACAGGCACTCTGATGCGGGTCAAGGGAGCTTGCTGCGTTCTGCATGACAAGCTGTATAAATCGTCTGTTCGCCTTGGCATACCTGCGGTCTGCATCAGTATCATCGAGCAGTATCCTGCCGCTGTCAGGCTTTAGCGAAGCTGTCAGTTCATCAATGATCGGTTTTCCCGTATTGTAGGAGTTCTCGAAATCGCCTTTGACAGCCTTTCCAAGCCAGTTGATATATTGTTCTCCAAAAGGCTTATCAAGCCCCAGCTCATGCCTGACCTCGGTGATCTGCTCAGCGGTAGGACGGGTGTATCTTCGTACTGCAAGTGCCTAACCTGCATCTACTGGCGAAAGGCTCGTGTAAAAAAACGTCAGCAAAGTGACACCGAACAACACGACCAACAAGATCGCAAATCTTGATATAATACGTTTTATCATGTGTTCTTTCCTGCTATGTGCCAGCTTTCCGCCTGCTTACGCTGTTTGATGAATCTTGAATAGATACCGTCCTGCTCTGCAAGCTCAGCATGAGTACCTTTCTGCACGATATGTCCGCTGTCAAGTACAAGTATCTGATCGGCACGGCGTACAGTTTTCAGTCTGTGTGCGATCATAATGATCGTCTTGTTCTTCATGAGTGCTTCGACAGCGGCTTGGAGTCTGTCCTCGTTTTCAGGGTCAACGTTGGCAGTAGCTTCATCGAGTATGATGATCGGAGAATCTTTGAGTATCGCCCTTGCGATAGACAGCCTCTGACGTTCGCCGCCGGAAAGAGATGCTCCGCCTTCCTCCAGTACAGTATCATATCCGTTGGGGAGCTGCATGATGAAATCGTGACAGCAAGCCTTTTTTGCCGCTTCAACTACTTGTTCGTGGGTGGCGTTCGGGAAACCGAATTTGATGTTGTTCTCCACGGTATCGCTGAAAAGGTACACGTTCTGGAACACCATACTGATATTCTTCATCAGGCTGTCAAGCGTGAAATCACGCACGTCCTCTCCGCCTATGGTCACTCTTCCGCTGTTCACGTCCCAGAAACGGGCAATAAGGCTGCACATGGTAGTTTTTCCCGAGCCCGAAGGTCCGACGATCGCAGTGGTG
>CADBQF010000221.1 GCA_902796705.1 Ruminococcus flavefaciens | reverse complement strand
TATATCCTTCGGAAATGTTCCTGCCGAGAACATATAGAATGCATCGGCAATTGAATGATTGAAGCCGCATATTATGAATATCATAACAGGTATGCATATACCAAATACAAATAACATATCCGAATTATTTTTCCTGCTTTCCTTAGCATTATCAACTGCAAGATACATTAGTATTCCGCAGAAAGCACCGAGAATGATCTGACTTGCAATACTGTCGCTTGTTTTTGCAGTCATGCATATCTCAGCTTTTTCATGAATTGCCTGAGAAAAGCGTGTATTCTGGAGCATGATCGCTGTTAATGCAGTTCCTGCAATATTACCGATAAGCGTGATGAGAGTTTCAATGATATAAACGGGAGAGTTCTCGGGAATATACCCGACTTTTCCTGTGTAAAGAGCAAATCCTCTCTGTACTATGGTGAACAGTCCGAAGCTGAAGAGAAAGCTGCATGCTATTTTATTTTCACACAGCAGGTAAACTGAACCGCCAACGCCTATCATAATACCCGACAGCACTGCATTAAGGATCAAAGAAATGTGTTTGTTTGTGCCTTTATTCATAATCGACCACATTTACCCATGACAGGAGAATGTCTTTTCCTTGTCCTTTTTCTTGACAGACTGAGACGCTGCAACTATGGGCATCCACGACTGCACATATTTTTTTGCAGTATTGCTTTTTTTGCAGAAAAGCTCAAGGTATTTTTCAGCACCTGCAATATTGCCCTCAAGGCAGAAGGTGAGATATGTCCTCGCTGCGTCGGCTGAGGCATTTCCCTGAGTAGCGTGGGCCCAATCAAGTATATACGGTGTATTACCGGGAGTGATGATGATATTCGAGGGCGTATAATCACCGTGGCAGAGCTTGTTATGCATCTTCATTCCGTCAAGACGGGTATGGAGATCGTATTTTGTAGTTTCATCAAGCTCCGTCAGGTCTATCTTGCGGTTCATTTTGTCTTTGAGGCGGCTTAAAAGAGGGCAATTTTTCGACTGTATATCAAGCTGTATCTCAACGAACTGCTCCATATATTCATTGTATTTTTTCGGATCTGCCGCAATAAGGTCGGAGAGCCTTTCGCCCTCAATGAACTGCGAAACGATCGCCCACTTTCCGTCTATACGTGTGACCTCGAAAAGCTCGGGAACATTGAGACCTGTTTCTTCGACTCTTGCATGGTTGAGAGCTTCGTTGAGAACATCAGCCTTTGAATAGACCTCGTCAAAGAGCTTTATGCACTTGTTTCCGTCACGGTATATCTTCTTGTTTATTCTTTCTGAGATACAATTATCAAGTTCCATGGCATAGTCTCCTTTCAAGCCTTAGGGTACTCTTTTTCAGTGAATGTTCTACCGTAATAAGCGTTGAGGTATATCTGCTTTATCTCGCTGAGAAGCGGATAACGCGGATTTGCACCTGTGCATTGATCGTCAAAGGCATTCTCTGTCATCTCATCGAGAGTTGCCATGAAGTCTTCTTCAGATATGCCGTAATCCGCAATGGTATCCTTGATGCCGATCTTATGGCGGAGCCCCCTTATAGCGTCGATGAGCTTTCCGAGCTTGTCCTTGGGTGTTTTACCGCCAAGTCCGAGATAGTCGGCGACCTCTGCATAGCGTTCAAGTGTATGAGGGTGATCGTACTGAGGGAATGTTCCCATTTTTGCAGGAGTTTCAGCCGCATTGAAACGCAGCACATCTTCGATGACCAGTGCATTTGCGATACCGTGAGGAATGTGGTGATATGCTCCCAGCTTGTGCGCGAGGGAATGGCTTATTCCGAGGAAAGCATTTGCAAAAGCCATACCTGCCATTGTGGCGGCGTTAGCCATTTTCTCCCTTGCCTCGGGATCATTGGGACCGTTGTCGTAAGCACGCGGGAGATACTCAAATATTATTTTCAGAGCTTTTAGTGCAAGTCCGTCGGTGAAGTCTGTTGCCATTACAGAGGCGTATGCTTCAAGAGCATGAGTAACTGCGTCGATACCCGAAGCAGATGTAAGTCCATTTGGAGCGCTCATGTGGAGATCAGTATCGATGATAGCCATATTCGGCAGGAGCTCATAGTCTGCGAGAGGATATTTTACTCCTGTGCTTTCGTCAGTGATAACTGCAAAAGGTGTCACCTCCGAGCCTGTTCCCGCAGAGGTTGGTATAGCCACAAAGTAAGCCTTCTCGCCCATTTTCGGGAAGGTGTAAACTCTCTTTCGTATATCCATGAAGCGCATTGCCATGTCAGCAAAACCAGCTTCGGGGTGTTCATAAAGCACCCACATAATTTTAGCTGCGTCCATTGCAGAACCGCCGCCGACTGCTATGATAACATCGGGCTTGAATACTGATATCTGAGCCGCACCTTCCTTTGCACAAGCAAGTGTAGGATCGGGAGCAACGTCAAAGAAGGAAGAGTGCTGTATGCCAAGCTCGTCCAGCTTATCTGTTATAGGCTTTGTAAAGCCGTTTTCATAGAGAAACTTATCTGTAACGATAAAGGCTCGCTTTTTGTCCATAACGTTTTTTAGTTCATCAAGTGCCACAGGCAGGCAGCCGCGCTTCATATATATCTTTTCGGGAGCTCTGAACCAAAGCATATTCTCTCTCCTTTCGGCAACAGTTTTTATATTCAGCAAATGCTTTACGCCAAC
>CADBQF010000220.1 GCA_902796705.1 Ruminococcus flavefaciens | reverse complement strand
GCTCATCTTTGCAGCGTATCTCCACAGGCGGTTTGATAAGATTCTGTTCCATAGTATACTGCTCCTTTACTGCATATCATATTATTGTCATTATAACATAACTGGTAATGAAAATCAATTGTTTTTAGTATAAAAATAATAAAAATTAAAAACGGCGAAGCGACCTTTGCGGCCGCTCCGGATAAATCTGCGTTTTTATTTTTTCCGTGGGAATATAGTATTGTGCGGAGTCCCGTGTTCTCTGTGCGTTATCTTTTCCCTGCCGTGAATGAATTTACTGAACGCAACAAGGTCGGACACGTTCACTTCATCATCTCCGTTCACATCTGCCGCAAATGAATATCTTCCGTCAATGACTGCCTGCTTCAGAAGTATCAGATCAAAAACGTCCATGCTGCCGCTTGAATCAAGATCGCCGGCAGATGCGAATTCTTCCGCCGGTTCGAGTATCCATGCCTGACAGTCATTTCCGTTGAGCGAGAACTGCTGTACGTTCGCATCGTCCGAGGTGAGAGCGTCCTTTACCTCGACAGCACTCATATCGCCGCTCGCTTTCGTGACGATGATATACTTTCCGTCCCCTGCTCCGGAGAATCCGAACTGAGCCTTATCTCCAGACGCACCGGAATATATGCCGACATTTGCACGGTCGTCCTTTTTCCCCTGATCTACGGCGAGCATGAATTCATTTCCGCCGCCGAGTGCCGAGCTGATATTGTAATATCCGCCGCCTGCATCGGAGATGTTCCATACATTATAATCAGCCATGCCGTCAGCGGAATACTGCACGACATTAGCTCCGTCGGAAGCATCGCCCTCCGAAACGGTCAGATACAGACCGCTCGCTGCGTTCTTTATGCGGTAAGCACCCTCCGGGACGGAAGTTTTCTTTGCCGGGAGCTGCTTCTGAGCCTGCGGATAGATATTTTTGAAAACATCGAGCGACGGCAGGGGTTTTCCGTGGAAATCAAAAAGTCCCTGATTATCGTATGAAGAGCCGCCTGCTTTGTCGGCTGACTTGTCGTACTGTCCGGCATAGTCCGTCGCCCAGCCGCTTCCGTATTTTTTCCAGAGTTCGTTCTGTTCGCTCCATGAGATATCCGGAACGCCCAGCCATGCCGGTTCCCAGTAGAAAACGCCTATGCCGTGGCTGCCTGTAGCTGCAACGGCTTTGAAAACGTCAGTGAGACACTGTGCCTGTCCGTCAACCGAGATATCATACCGGAAATCACAGCCGGAAGAACCTGCCGAAACTGCATTCCCGAAATTATCTCCGTCCTCCGAGGTATACGGATATGCTGTCTCCGCTACCATGACGTACTTATTATATTTATCGCCTATGCCTTTCAGGACTTTTGTGAGGTTATCGGTCGTGCCGTGCCAGTAGGGATAGTATGACGTAGCGAATACATCGTAGTCAAGCCTGCATTCGTCCATTACTTTTGCATACCAGTCATAGTAGCCGGTAGAGGGATTTGCAAAATGGTGGGCGATGAGGATATTCTTGTCAAAATCACGGACGGCTTTGTTTCCGCTTGCGAAGAGGTCGCATATCTTATACATATCAGTCTCGCCGCAGAAGAAGCAGTTCGTCTCGTTGCCGACCTGCACCATGCCGATGTCTCCGCCGGCTTCCGTTATGGAAGTAAGCACCCATGTCGTCCATTTGTAGATCTCGCCTTTGAGGGTATCGTGATCGTGCTGCTGCCAGTATTTCGGGCGTGTCTGCTTTTCGGGATCAGCCCAGAAGTCGGAATACTGAATATCGACGAGGAGCTTCATGCCGTACTGTGAAGCACGCTTTCCGATGAGTCCGGCGGTGTATACGTCGCTGTTTCCGCCGCCGTAGCTGTTGCCGTCAGCGTCATAGGGATCGTTCCAGACACGTACACGGATATAGTTCACGCCGTGTTCAGCGAGAGTGCGGAAGATATCCTGTTCATTGCCGTTTTCGTCATAGAATCTGACTCCGGCTTTTTCAATGGCTATAACAGATGAGATATCGACTCCACGGATAGGTTCTCCTCCGTTTATCCTTGTGTCGAACTGAGAGAAAGTCACGGTGTCGGCGGCATATGTCTTGGTGATGATGTCAGTTTTCATAACGGCAAGAGAGGGAAAAGCGATGCACGCAGCCGTTATCAGGGCAGAAAGCTTTGACAGTTCCATAAAAACTCCTTTCGGTGAATATGTTATTTCTAATAGTTATATTATACAAAGTTATTCACAATATGTCAATATCATTATCTGCTGATATCATAATATCGTGGAAGACGATTATTCACTTGAAATCACCGCAATAAAATGATATAATTATAAATACGATATAAAACCATATCAGACGACAGCTCCGTCTGACTTTCACCATGATTCAGGGGGGATCAGCATGAAAAAGATAATTTCCGCCGTTTCTGCATTTGCACTTTCCTGCTCTCTTGTGACGGGTATCCGTACATACGAGACAGATGCGGCTGTAACAGTCACGACTTCATATGAATGGGCAGTCGCTCCGGAAATAGACGCTCAGGACATAATAGTCAGCGACCTTGACGAGCTTTCATACGACGCTAAAAGCTTTGATGACGTATATCCTTCCGGTGTGGAAGATACAGAGGGCTACAGCGTCTTCGACTATGCGGTCATGATAGATGACGGCACTCCGGTCATCATCGACTATGAGGGAAATATGGCAGAGGGCGGCGACGGCTTCGATCAGTTCTTCATATCAAAAGGAAAGATAACCGTCAGAAATTCAGAAGAAAGCTCTCCGGCAGCAGATACAGCCGATGCAGGCTATACTATCGATGCGGAGACAGGAAAAGCCGTCAATAAAATAACAGGTCTT
>CADBQF010000219.1 GCA_902796705.1 Ruminococcus flavefaciens | reverse complement strand
GATGTAGATCTCCTGGGCTTTTCCTTCACGGATAGGCATTGCGAATCCTCCGCATACAACGTCGCCTAATACGTCATAGAAAACATAATCGAGGTCGTCCGTATAAGCTCCGAGTCTTTCGAGAAGTCCTATAGAAGTTATGATGCCTCGTCCTGCACATCCTACGCCCGGTTCAGGGCCGCCTGATTCCACGCAGCGTGTTCCGCCGTAGCCCTCTTTGAGAATATCTTCAAGTTCAATATCCTCGCCGTTCTCACGGAGAGTATCGAGAACTGTCCTCTGTGCAAGGCCGCCGAGAAGAAGTCTTGTCGAATCTGCCTTAGGATCACAGCCGACTACCATTACTTTATTGCCTCTCTCAACAAGTCCTGCTGTGAGGTTCTGTGTCGTAGTTGATTTACCGATACCGCCTTTTCCATAAATAGCGATCTGTCTTATTTCTTTAGCCATTGTGATTACACCTTTCAATTTTATATTTTTTGAGGATAGCTGTACCGCTGCAAGCAGAGAAATGCAGCGGCACAGGCAGGATAAAGTTCCTGCGGACGTGAAACTGTCAGCCGTGTGAGAATGTATCCTTATGTGAGATGCGTTTCAGATATATCTGATCGCCGTAGTCCTTTTCGCCGGGAACGCCGATCGCATCTGCACGGCATCGCTGACAATGCCTGAATACATCGATATATTTAGAAGCCTTTGCCCTTACTGCCTCTATCTGAAGGCAGGTGGGTTCGGGATAGTCTTTCAGTTCATTCTGAGGGATAAGGGGAATGATATTATATATAGAAGCTCCTGCCTCTTTCACAGTTTTCGCTATCTCTTCGATATGCTCATCATTTATGCCGATGACGAGAACGGTATTTACCTTTATCGTAATACCTGCCGCACTGACTTTTCTGATGCCTTCGAGCTGATTTTTTATGAGTATCTCAGCCGCTTCGACTCCCGTATAATGCTTGCCGTGATAAAGTATCCCACGATTCAGCTTTGCCTCGATTTCAGGATCGACTGCATTTACCGTCACTGTAAGCGAATCGATATCTGCTTCGATGATCTCATCTGCCTTTTCAGCAAGGAGCAGCCCGTTTGTACTCATGCACTTGACCAGATCGGGAAAATTCTTCTTTATCAGCCTGAATGTTTCGAGTGCATAGTCCGATGCGAGCGTATCTCCCGGCCCTGCGATACCTGCTACTTTTATAGCAGGACAGAGTTCAAGGGAACGTTTTATAACATCTATCGCTTCCTCCGGCTTTATGACTGTTGAAGCCACACCGGGACGCTTTTCGTAGTCATTTATCCGCCTGTCACAGAATCGGCATTCAATATTGCAGGTAGGACTTATGGGGAGATGTATCCTGCCGGTCGAGCCTTTTTTGCCCCTTGCATAGCATGGGTGCTTGTCGGTCAGTTCTTCGTAGGAAATCGCCATTTGTCCACCTCCCACAGCCTGTCGGCTATTATTTTTTCTATGAGCTGTTCAATAGGGAACGGGGCTTCATAGACCGTAAGCCCACGGCTTTCGAGCTGCTGTGAAGCACCTGAGCCTATCTTCGCAACAAGAACAGCATGGATATCATGCAGAACATCTATCACCTTGTCAAATGACGAGTCATCATGATAATGTCCCTGACAGACACGCTCAACTTCTCTTGTGCCGGTATATTTATATGAACCTGTGCTATCATCTATCTCAATGATGTGAAATCTCTCTGCATGACCGAAATGCTGATTTACAACTATTCCGTCTGTTGAAGCTATCGCTATCCGATACGCCATAATATCACCTCGTTATTTACCGCCGACTGCGGCTGAGTATATCCTTTCAAGTAGAGTGAAAGCTCCACGATAGCCTATGTAGGTCTTGTTGATAGTAACTTCCTCTGTTGTGGGAGGACCTACCTCTATGAGCAGTCCGCCCTTTTCAGCGGCAACATCGCTCTCCCATGTAGTGCCGAGGATAAGCGGTACTCCCGAACCGAAATCCACTGTTCTCAGCGATTCTTCTACAAGGTAGCCGTCCTCGATGAATTCGGGCTCGACCGATACATCCTCGGCGATATTGTGGAAGTATTCAGCTATTTTCTCCCTGTATCTCGGCGGAGGATTGTCCGTGATTATCTGCTTTACGGGTATCATTCCT
>CADBQF010000218.1 GCA_902796705.1 Ruminococcus flavefaciens | reverse complement strand
GTCAGGGGAAATTTTACGCTGAAAGTTTTAGGAAGGGAGTTTGAGGGAGAACCCTTTTTCAAAAGGGTTTCCCTCATAATAAGTACAAATCTCTGTAAAAGCCGCAGGTGTTATCAATAGAAATTCCTGTACTCGCTGCCGAGGCCTGTTTCGGGGTAGACGACAACTTCGTCGCTGTCGAGCTGTGCGACGTAGACTTTTCCTTTATTGGAATCAGTCTTATCGCTGCCCTTGATCGTGAGTGAAGCATCTACTGCGAGGACAGCCTTTACGCTCACGCCTTTATTCCGGTAGTAAGCTTTGATTTCGTCAACGATCGTGCTGTCGGTCTCTTCCATTGTTTTTTCTGCCTGGAGGTAGATGCCCTCTACCTGTCCGACATTTTCGGCAAGGCTCTCCTTATATCTTTCGCAGCCCTGAGCGTTATCAAAAGCTGCTTCATTGAGTTCGTCAGCACTGAAAGTTTCGATAAAGCTCTTCGGCATAGAATAATTCATGAGCTTCATGCCGTCGTTATCACGGAGGGCGTTGATATACTCCATAGCGACCGACTGGCACTGATCCTGTATCTCGTCAGTCATTTCAAACGCCTGTACTTCGGTTTCTTTCGGCTTTTTATCCTTTTTGCCGGTGAGGATAATGATGCCGATTATACCTCCGATGAGGACAAGTACGAAAACGCCTATAAGCACGCACATAATGACTCTGTCCTTGCGGAGAACTCTTTTTGAACCTCTGCCGTCATTGAGATACGGGCCTGCTGAGTCATCACGTATCATTCCTGCTCTCGGAGCATTCTGCTGCATATCCTGCTGGAAGAACTGCTGCTGGTCGTAAGGCATATTCTGCGGCTGACCGTACTGCATATTCATTCCCTGCTGATAGCCGCCGTTCATGGGCTGGCCGTACTGCATATTCTGTCCCTGCGGGAAACCCTGCTGTGGATACTGCTGATACTGTCCGTAGCTCATCGCTTCCTGCTGTGCCTGCGGACAACTGCACAATGTTCCGTCAGGAATCTGACGATTGCAATATTTACAAATCATACACTACCTCCGGCTGAAACCGTTATTTGATCTTTAAGCCAATATATCTTCCCGGCTTGTAAACGTCACCGTAAGGGCAAAGCAGCCAGCCGTCGCCTTTTATCTCGACGACATAGAGCCAGTACTTATCGATGTCGTAATCTTCTGAACCCTCTATG
Organism: Ruminococcus flavefaciens; assembly: GCA_902796705.1. Taxonomy (GTDB): domain Bacteria; phylum Bacillota; class Clostridia; order Oscillospirales; family Ruminococcaceae; genus Ruminococcus; species Ruminococcus flavefaciens_W. Next base: position 1,430 of record CADBQF010000218.1, on the reverse strand, counting down.
CGGAATTCCACCTTTATCTTATAGGCTTCCTGAATACCGAGAATATCGAATCTGTCTTCATAGAATTCTTTTATTGTTTCAAGTTCTGAATGTTTGACGTTCTTTTTGTCGAGAAACTCGACTGAAAGCATTATATTTTTACCGTAGTCATATTCGTATTTATCTTTTTCGTCACCTATGTATTCGCTGAGTGCATCGAGGTGGTCTTCCCATTCGATGCCGAGGTCTTTTTTCATGTTGTCGATGCAGTCGCTCGTAAGCATACATTTGAGCATTTTTTCGCCGTTGCTTTTATTATAAGCACTCACGAAATTATACACAGGCTTCTGATAGTTCTTATTGTTCGTCCTGACAAGACTTTCCTGAGAGCCGCCCCTGAAAAGGAAGACAAGTATCCACACGAAGGCGAAGACCATTATAAAAATACAGACAGCTCCGATTATGAGCTGACGCTTGTTCTTGTATGCAACAGCTTTTATATCAGCCGCACTGTATTCCGGCACCTGATGCACGGTCATGGCAGGACGGCAGCCGCAAACCTCGTCGTCGGCAAGTTCTCTTCCGCAATATTTGCAGAATCGCATAGACAGGACCTCCGTAATGTAATATAATTATTTTACCACATTTCGCTTTATATGTCAAGCTAAGGGGAAATAATATTACTCCGAGATATCATATCTTTACAGAAAGCCATAGCATCTCCTGCACTGAGGAGACACTATGGCTTGTAGTTTTATTATCAGCCGAGCGGATTTGTTACTGCCTGAGCTGTATGTTCTGAATATGCCTCGTTCTTGACGACTTTGACATTATTGTAGCACTCCATACCTGTACCGGCAGGAATGAGCTTACCGATGATAACGTTTTCTTTAAGGCCGAGAAGTCTGTCGCTCTTGCCTCTGATAGCTGCATCTGTAAGAGCCTTTGTAGTCTCCTGGAACGATGCTGCTGACAGGAAGCTGTCTGAATTCGATGAAGCCTTTGTGATACCCTGGAGTACCGGGCTTGTTGTAACGAGCTGAACATCGTACTCGCCTGCATCGATCCTTGCCTGGAGTTCCTCATTGATAGCGTCGATCTCCTTGCTGTCAACAAGCGTACCGGGGAGCAGATAGCTGCTTCCGTTCTCCTCTACCTTGACCTTGCGGAGCATCTGGCGAACGATGATCTCGATGTGCTTATCGTTGATATCAACACCCTGTAAACGGTAAACCTTCTGAACTTCGTTGATGATGTAGTTCTGAACAGCTTCTGTTCCGAGGATATTGAGGATATCAGTCGGGTAGATATTACCTTCAGTAAGACGAGTACCCTTTTCGATCTGTTCGCCTTCCTGAACACGGATCTTGAAGTTGTACGGTATCATGTAATTCTCTACTTCGCCTGTCTCGTCGTTTGTGACAACGATATTACGTGTAGTCTTGATCTCC
>CADBQF010000217.1 GCA_902796705.1 Ruminococcus flavefaciens | reverse complement strand
TTTCTGCCGTTCTTAGTAGACATTCTCTTCATGAAGCCATGCTCCTTCTTTCTGTGGAGCTTCTTAGGCTGATATGTTCTTTTCATATTCAAGTCCTCCTCTCTGCGAAAGTGATATAAAGGAGCTGCAAAGCAGTCCTGATAAGCGATACTGATGTAAAGGGATATACCTATACCGCATTACACTCAAATATTATATATCAAAATAAAAAGTATGTCAAGTATTTTCCGGAATTTTTTTCACATTGGCGATATTTTCAGTTTTTTCAACAAATTCGTAAGTCCAAATATGTGACTTTGTTAGTTATTAATAGAAGACACGGGGTTTTTAACAGTTGAAATATCTCCGGAAAGGCTATGTTGAAAACTCTGAGACTCGTTTTAGTCTGTACAGCGTATTTTTCACAGACATATCACATTGTGTTCCACATTTCAACAAAAAGCCTTTCAACTTTTCATTTTTTGCCTTTTTATATCAACATCTTCCGGAAACGTCAGTGTTGAAAATGTGGAAAACAAAGTTCAAAACTTTTCTCCGGCCGGTTTTCAACATAACAAATGTCTTTATATAGCGTGTATACTGATAAATTTTCGACAAACAAGAGTTGATTCCACACAGTTTTCAACAATATGTCAATAACTGTGTGGAATCAGCGTTTATTTTCTAATTACTTAACATATAAAATTACTTGCATTTCAACTTTTCGTATGTTATAATAAGTATATATATTATAGGATAGTATCGGTTATTATATACTTGGAGCTTTTTTCAGGCCTCCGTGACTTAACAGCGGACGGCTGGCGGTTAGTATTCAACAGCTTATAGTATAAATAAACATACATACGGAGGTAAAATATGAACTCGTTTGAGGAAGTTTTTGAAAATGTTAAGAATTATTGCCTTGAAAAGGACACTATCAAACCTGTCGGAATGAAAACATGGATAGATCCGCTCAAACCCGTAAGCTTCGACGGAGCTAACGCTGTTTTCTCATGTGAGACCGAATTCCAGAAGGGCGTAGTATCGCAGTCTTATGAGACTATACTCAAAAATGCCTTTCTCGATGTACTCGGACTTAACGTGAACATCATAATAAACGTCGATTCAAAGGATAATTCTACTGCTCCTATCCCCACTGACGACGAGCTGGAGATGAAGCACGCTGAACTCGAAGAATCTTATAAATTCGCCAACTATGACTATACTTTCGATACCTTCATTCAGGGACGTTCAAACGAATTCGCACTTGCCTGCAGCAAGAGCGTTGCAAAGAACTGCGGCGAAAGAAAAGTCCCGGAATATAACCCGCTCTTCATCTACGGCCCGTCCGGAATGGGAAAAACTCACCTTATAACTGCTATCGCCAACGAAGTAAGGAAAAATCACCCTGAGTTCAATATAGTATACGTTACGAGCGAGACTTTCGGTGCTGACCTTGTAAATGCTCTCAATACAAACCTCATCTCTGACTTCCATGAAAAGTACCGCAACTGCGATCTCCTCCTCATAGACGATATCCAGTTCTTCTCAGGAAAAGAGCGTATGCAGGAGGAATTCTTCCATACATTCTATAAGCTCCACCAGGAGGGAAAGCAGATCGTCATCACATCTGACCGCCCGCCGAAGGAACTCGAAACTCTCGTAGAGCGTCTCAAGACAAGATTTGAAGGCGGACTTATTGCCGATATTTCCGCCCCTGACTATGAGACAAGACTCGCTATCATCAACAGGAAGAGCGAGCTTTTAGAACTCAAGCTCCCCGGTGAAGTTGCCGAATTCATGGCAAACAGGCTCAAATCAAATATCCGTCAGCTCGAAGGTGCTGTAGTGAGGCTCAAGGCACTCAACCACTTCGCAGGCAGTCCGATAACCATTTCTATGGCTCAGAGCGTCATCAGGGACGTTCTCACTGACGAGCAGCCTATCCCGATAACAGTTGAGAAGATAATCTCAGAGGTATCGACAGTATACGGCGTATCTCCGGACGATCTCCGTTCAAACAAGAGAAGTGCCCAGATATCCATAGCACGTAAGGTAGCTATATATGTAGTAAGAGAGATCACCCAGATGCCGCTCGCTTCTATCGGTACAGAGTTCGGCGGACGTGACCATTCTACTATAGTATACTCGGTAACGAGCGTGACAGAGGCTATGAAGAAGGATTCAAACCTCAACAACCTCGTCAACGACATCATAAAGAACATCAAGGACAAGAGCAAGGTCTGATAATAAGAAGCAGTCAGCGTCAGAGGTATTCTGATGCTGACTTTAACTGCACGTCAGCGGAGGACATATCACAGCCGTGAGCATCAACATATCTCAACTTCCGCTCCACAGTTGAAAAGTTGACAGCAGACTTTTCAACCGGGTTTTCAACAGTGTGTTTAAAACTCCGTGGAAAACGCTCCGGCAATAATTTTCCGCTCATACTGCGGAAATAGTCCGTGATCCAAAGACAGTCAGTGAGAGCTTTTCCACGGAACTCACTTATCAACATATAACAGACTTTTGAAAACCGGAAGTGAGAGCCGGCAGAGTGTGCCGCAAATCAACGTAATCTTCAACTTCAACTCAACATTTCTCAACGGAATGAACACGATCCTGAAAAACGGAAGATCCTTCCACAATTGCCAAAGATCTGACAACAGCCGGTTGTGGACGTTATTTTGCTGATATACCGGGGAAAAACAGCGATGCTAACTTTTCCACTGACACAATAACAACAACAAATATATATTTATATTATGTTTATATATATCTTTATATCTTTTCTGTCATATCTGTTCTGATATGATATGCTTTCAGCAAGCTATTTTCAGGTAATACAATTTTAGCACAAAAGTGACATGAGAGTATTTCGGCTCTCATATTATGAAAGGAATACGATCATAATGAGATTCATATGCAATAAAACAGAACTCAGTGAAGCCATAAGCAACGTTTCAAGAGCTGTATCGCCAAAGTCCACGATACCTGCCCTTGAAGGAATAAAGGTAAGGCTCTCTCCCGGTGAAGCAGAGCTTACTGCGTATAACCTTGAAATGGGTATAAGAACTACTATCAAGGCTGAAACAGAAGATCAGGGAGAGTTCGTCGTCAGTGCAAGGCTCTTCAGTGAGTTCACAAGACGTATGGACGAGGATACTATCACTTTTTCAATAGATGACAATCTCGTTGTAAATATTTCAGGCAGTGCTACGGAATGCAGCTTCTCTGCAATGTCGGCTGCTGAATATCCGGATCTCCCTGTCGTTGATACAGAGAGAAAGTTCACGGTAAACCAGGCTGTCCTCAAATCAATGATAAGCCAGACGAGCTATGCGGCTTCTATGAACGAGAGCAAGCCTGTCCTCACAGGTGAGCTTTTCGATATTCAGGACGGAAAATTCAACATGGTTGCGATAGACGGATTCCGCCTTGCAATCAGATGCGAAAATACGGAAGATCAGGGAAATATGCAGTTCGTCGTTCCGAAAAAGGCTCTCCTCGAAGCTGCTGCTCTTATAAAGGACGATGAAAAGAACTGCAATATCTTCACCAACGACAGACATATAATATTTGAGATAAACAATGTCGTAGTGATATCACGTCTTCTTGAGGGTGCTTTCCATAACTACAAGGCAAGCATTCCGAAGGAGTTCAGAACGGAAGTCATCATCAGCAGGAGAGAACTCTCATCTTCTCTCGACAGATGCTCACTCATTCTCGACGACAAGAACAAGTCGCCTATCCGCTTTGAAGCAGGCGGCGGCATAGTAAAGATCAACTGCAAGACAGGCATAGGCAGGATAAATGATGTCATATCTGCCGATATAAGCGGAGATGCCGTTACTATAGGCTTCAACAACAAGCTCATGCTCGATGCACTCAAAGCCTGCGAGGGCGACAAGGTAAGGCTCAGATTCAACGGTGCTATGAAGGTAATCGAGATACTCCCCATGGAGGGCGAGAGCTATATCTTCCTCGTTATGCCGATACAGTTAAGGAATTGAGATGATACATCATGTTCTTTTTGTTCAGGAATTATAAATACAGTTTGTCTGCAACACTTATGTCATTGGGCGGAAATCTGATGATAGCTGCAGGAGTGATAATGTTCTTTGCACTTATGATCGTACACGTTGCACTCGGCATCGCTGTCGGTATCTTCATGATATGGCTCGGTGCAAAGATGACTGATTCATTTTCGAGAAGATATGCTCAAAAACGTGTCAATAAAAAACTGAGAACAAGTGTGAAGTTCTGCAAGCGGTTCTGTACGGACGATCCTGAACAGTATAAGAACGTCGCTGTGCTGAATCCTGAATTCGCTGCAAGATACGTCATCGGAAGCGACGGAAAACTCAAAGATAACATACAGATATGAAGGAGATGCAGTCAGTATGGCTGATAAGATAAAAAATACTACCGAGTTCATCAAACTCGACGCTCTTCTTAAATTCGCTTCGCTCGTTGATTCGGGCGGAGAGGCAAAGAACCTTATCCAGAACGGTGAAGTCCTCGTGAACGGCGAAGTATGCACCATGAGAGGAAAAAAGATACGTCCCGGCGATAAAGTGGAACTCGGCGGCAAAGAGGTAATTGTTGAGTGATCGTCACTTATGCCGATATCGACGGCTTCAAGAACCTTTCGGGGATATCTTTTGCCCCCGATCCGAAGTATAATATAATCGTCGGCCCGAATGCTCAGGGAAAGACGAACCTGCTCGAAGCCATGTGGATACTCTCCGGCTGCAAGAGCTTCCGTGGTTCTAAGGAAAAGGACTACGTATGCCTCGGCGGGGAGCGTATGTCCGCCAAGATAAAAGTTCTCGACAGCGTGAGAGAACAGAAGATAACCTTTGAGATGTCAAAGGGGAACAATCAGCAGAAGAATATCACCCTCAACGGTGTGCCGCAGAAAGGTACGAAGGCACTTTTTGACGTGTTCAAGTGCATCGCTTTCATTCCTGATGATACGGATATCATCAAGGGCTCGCCGGAACGCCGGAGGAATTTCATAGATATGGCGGCTTCACAGCTCAATCCCGTGTTCGTCGTCCATATCACAAAAAGCAATGCTATCCTCAACCAGAGGAACGCACTTCTGAAAAATATATCGCAGGGTTCAGCTCCGGCTGATATCCTCGAAATATGGGACAGACAGGCAGCCCATGAGGGTACGCTCATTTCGTATATGAGGAATGAGTATGTGTCAAAGCTAAATAAGATATGCGGCAGACTGTACAAGACCATTTCAGGCGGCAGCGAGGAACTCGAACTCGAATACCGCTCGAATGTTTTCCGCCCGGAAGAATTCGATATCCCGTGCGGTGACGATGCTTTCGGAAAATACTACAAAAAACTCCGTGAAGCCGCAGATTACGATATCCGCACAGGTTCTACCCACGCAGGCGTGAACCGTGACGAGATACTCATAAAGATAAACGGAGTGAGTGCCAAGGATTACGGCTCGCAGGGACAGATAAAAAGTGCTGCCCTCGTCATGAAGCTCGCTCAGGCAGAGATATTCATGCAGAAGTCGAAAGATGCCCCCGTCGTCTTCCTTGATGACGTTATGGGCGAACTCGACGAGTCAAGGCAGAGATTCGTCCTTGATATGATAAAGGATATGCAGGTATTCCTCACCACGCCGAATGTCGCTGCTCTCCTGCCGGAGATAAAGGGCAAGGTACTCCATATAAGCGGCGGAAAGCTCACGGAGGAAAACTGATGTATCTTCATATAGGCAATAACTATTCCGTTGATATGCGTGATATCATCGGTATATTCGATATAGAGAACACAACGGTCGAAAAATGCACGAAGATACTCCTCGACCGTGCCGAAAAGGAACACAGATGCGTGTATACCACCTATGATATGCCGAAAAGCTTTATCATAACGGTGAAGAAAGGCAGAGAAAGGGTGTATATCTCCCAGCTTTCGGCTTCGACTCTGAAAAAGCGTATCGCTTCCGGAGGAGGTCTGTGAATCCGTGAATGTACGTATTCAGAAGGAAGTTCCCGGAGGTGAGACAGATGAATGATGAAAATAATGATGCTGAGAAAAGACAGAAGAGGAAACAGCTTGTCATTCTTGCAGTATCAGCGGCTGTCCTTATCATACTGATATTATATCTGGTGTGCAGGACTTTCGTTCCGGTGAACTGGACGAGTTTCAGCAGCAAGAGGATAAAGTTCATCGAGGACAAGTACATGATAAGCCTTGACCACGCACAGC
>CADBQF010000216.1 GCA_902796705.1 Ruminococcus flavefaciens | reverse complement strand
GGTGAGAGGAGCGTCATCGGACGTATGCGTGAGGGCGGATATAAACTCGGCGGAGACAAGGGCGGAAGGATATTCTTCATGGACGACCTCCCCTCCGGCGACGGACTCCTCACAGGTGCGAGACTTATGGATATCCTCCGTGAGTCGGGCGGGACTATGAGCGGTCTTGCCAGCATAATGCACCGCCTGCCGCAGGTAGTCATCAGCGTCAGGATAGCTCCCGGATTCAAGGAGATGTGGAAGAACGATTCGGCTATAACCTGCCTTATAGACGATATCAATACGGCTCTCGGCAGGGACGGAAGAGTCATCGTCCGTGAAAATCCCGGTGAAGCCGCTGTCAGCGTTCTCGTTGAGGGCGAGGACTTCACGGAGATAAATGACATTGCTATGAAGATCGCAGAGATCATAAAATACAGATGCAGCGGGTGACCGCCCCTGCCAAAGGAGAAATAATTCTTGAGAACAGCAGAAAACTGGAAAGATTATCTCATACTCGATACATCTGACGGAGAAAAGCTCGAAAAATGGGGCAATATCAGCCTTGTACGCCCCGATCCGCAGATAATCTGGAAGACCGACCGTGAAGATCCGCTCTGGGAGAAGGCTGACGGTCACTATCACCGCTCGTCGCAGGGCGGCGGAAAATGGGAGTTCCGCAGGAGACTCCCCGATTCGTGGAATATCAGCTACGGGGCATTGACTTTCAACATACGTCCCACAGGCTTCAAGCATACCGGACTTTTCCCGGAGCAGGCTGTCAACTGGGACTTCATGGCTGAAAAGATACGCAGTGCCGGCAGAGAGATAAATGTACTCAACCTCTTTGCATATACGGGCGGTGCGACGCTCGCCTGTGCGGAGGCAGGTGCTTCTGTGTGCCATGTGGACGCTTCAAAGGGCATGGTGCAGTGGGCGAGAGACAATGCGGCAGCCTCCGGGCTTTCTGACAGACCGGTACGCTGGATCGTCGATGATTGTGAAAAATTTATCGCCCGTGAGATAAGACGTGGAAGACGCTACGACGCTGTAGTTATGGATCCTCCGAGCTACGGCAGAGGCCCCGGCGGTGAGATATGGAAGCTCGAAAACAGCGTGTACGACCTCGTGAAGCTCTGTTCGGGCGTACTCTCGGACGATCCGCTCTTCTTCCTGATAAACAGCTATACGACAGGACTTTCGCCGTCTGTTATGGGCTATATCCTCGGCAGCGTGCTGAAAGATATACCCGGCGGAAAAGTCAGCTTCGATGAGATAGGCCTTCCCGTGAGATCGACGGGAATGACTCTGCCGTGCGGCTCTACTGCTATATGGGAATCTCTGAAATGAGCAGCATCATAAGCATAAAAGACCTGCATTTCAGCTACGGCGGCGAGGGAGAAGAAGTCCTCAAAGGCATAGATATGGAGATCGAAAAGGGAAGCATCGTGGCTGTCCTCGGTCACAACGGCTCTGGAAAATCTACTCTTGCAAAGCATATAAATGCCATTCTCCTGCCCACATCGGGAAAAGTCTTCGTTGACGGGATAGATACCTGCGACGAGGAAAGGCTCTTTGAACTGCGGCAGAAAGCGGGCATGGTGTTCCAGAATCCGGATAACCAGATAGTTTCCTCCATAGTCGAGGAGGACGTGGCTTTCGGGCTGGAGAATACCGGCGTTCCGTATGAGGAGATGCGGCAGAGAGTCGATGAGGCTCTCAGGGCGGTCGGTATGTACGATCACAGGCTCCATTCTCCGTCACAGCTCTCAGGCGGTCAGAAGCAGAGAGTAGCCATAGCCGGAATAATCGCCATGCGTCCGGAGTGCATAATCCTCGACGAGCCGACTGCCATGCTCGATCCGCAGGGCAGACGTGAGGTCATGGCTACCATAAAGGACATGAACAGCCGCTACGGTATCACGATACTCCTCATAACTCATTATATGGACGAGGCGGCTCAGTGCGGACGTGTTGCGGTAATGGACGGCGGAAGGATAGTTCTGGACGATGTTCCGGAAAAAGTCTTCTCTCAGGTGGAGACTCTAAAAAAGATAGGGCTTGATGTTCCGCAGGTGACGGAACTTGCATATGAACTGCGAAAAGCCGGAGTCGGTATCCGTCAGGATATCCTCACAGAGGAACAATGTGCGGAGGCACTCTCAGAGCTTCTCGCTTCCGGCAAAAGATAAGGAGCGGCTTCTATTGGCGATACTTAAAACCGAACAGCTCACATATACATACAGCCCCGGTTCTCCTTTCGAGAAAACGGCTGTTGACCATGTGGATATTGAGATAAACAAAGGCGAGATGATCGGTGTCATGGGGCATACCGGTTCGGGTAAGTCCACTCTGATACAGCATTTCAACGGTCTGCTCAGACCGACCTCCGGAAAGGTCTTCCTCGACGGAGAGGATATATGGGCGGACAAAAAGAAGATACGTGATGTACGCTTCCGGGTGGGACTCGTTTTCCAGTATCCGGAATATCAGATATTTGAGGAGACCGTATTCAAGGATATCGCCTTCGGGCCGAAAAATATGGGACTTGATGAAGCTGATATAAAAAAGCGTGTCACCGAGACAGCTTACGATATAGGTCTTACGGAGGAGATGCTCAGCCGTTCGCCGTTCGGACTTTCAGGCGGTCAGAAAAGACGTGTTGCCATAGCCGGTGTAATGGCTATGCAGCCGGAAGTCCTCATACTCGACGAACCTGCCGCCGGGCTCGATCCTGCCGGAAGGGACGCTATACTTTCATATATAAGGAAATACCACGAAAAGACAGGCAATACGACGCTCATAGTCTCTCACAGCATGGAGGATATAGCTTCGTTTGCCGACAGGATACTCGTCATGAACAGCGGAAAGATCTTCTGCTTCGACGAGACTAAGAAGGTCTTCGCACGCTCAGAGGAGATATCACAGATAGGACTCGATGTGCCGCAGATAACAAAGGTGTTCGATATCCTTAAAAGAAAGGGCATCGACCTCGGCAGGGAAGTCTATACAGTGGGGTATGCAAGAGATCTTATCCTCGATGTGCTGAAAAGCAAAGGAGGTATCGGCTGATGCTCAGAGATATCACCTTAGGTCAGTATTTTCCCGGAAAGAGCATTATCCATAAGCTCGATCCGAGGACGAAGATAATACTCACCATACTCCTCATAGTGATGCTCTTCACGGGAGACAAGCTCATATGCCTCGGCATAGGTGCGGCGTATACGCTCATGGCGGTGCTTCTCTCACGGATACCGGTGAAGATGTTCGTGAAGAGCGTGAAGCCGATACTGCCTTTCCTGATAATAACGGCGGCGTTCAATATATTCATCATAGACAAGGGAGATGTACTCTTTCACTGGAAAGCCATAAAGATAACGACAGGCGGCATAAACGTCAGCGTATTCATGATAATACGCATAGTCCTGCTCGTTGCGGGAAGTTCGCTGCTGACGTATACGGCTTCGCCCATAACTATCACAGATGCGATAGAGAAGCTCCTCTCGCCGCTGAAAAAACTTCACTTCCCGGTGCATGAGCTTGCAATGATGATGTCGATAGCGTTGAGGTTCATTCCCACGCTCATCGAGGAGACTGACAAGATAATATCCGCACAGAAGGCAAGAGGTGCGAGCATAGATTCGGGTACGCTCCGGGAAAGAGCCGGAAATCTCATATCCGTCATAGTGCCGCTGTTTGTCTCGTCTTTCAGGCGTGCGGACGAACTCGCAACAGCTATGGAATGCAGATGCTACAACGGCGGAGAGGGACGCACAAGGCTGCGTCAGCTCAGGACTTCTGCCTGCGACTATATCGCAGCGGCAGTTACGGTGATGTTCCTTGCTGCTGTCATCGCAGCAGACAAAATGTTATGATCTTCTGGAGGTCATTTTAATGAAGAGAGGGGTATAATGGAAGATAAAGAGATAAATGAAGTCCCTGAAAAAGAGACTGAACAGACAGCGGCGGAAGAGAACGCTGTCCTGCCTGAGACTGCCGATGCTCCGGAAAATTCGGGCGAAGCTGCTGCTCCGGCTGATACGGAAGTACAGACTTCTGCAAAGAGAAGCTTCCTCACGGCTGTGAAGGAACGCTCGTTCAGGGCAGGAGCTTTTATATACGGCAAGGGCATACTTTGCTTCATGATATCGTTCCTTGCTCCGGTGCTGATAATGATATACGCCTTTGCACAGAACGATATACACCCGTTCGGAGCAGATGATCCGGGCGGAGCGTATGTCAACGGAAAGAATCAGATGCTCGTCGTTGACCTGTGGCATCAGTATTATCCGTTCTTCCGTGTGGTGAGGGAGAAGCTCATGACGGGCGGCTCGTTCCTGTACTCGTGGGAAAACGGAATGGGAACGAATTTCCTTTCGCTGATATCCTACTATGCGGCAAGTCCGCTCAACTGGCTGGCTGTATTCTTCAGCGACGAAAATGTGCGTGATGCACTTACTGTGATACTCATAGCAAAGATAGGATTCAGCGGAGCTTTTTGCAGTTGTTTCCTGAGATATACATTCAAAAGGACAGACCTTTCGGTGTGCCTGTTCTCGACGATGTTCGCACTTTCGAGCTACACTCTCGGATATTACTGGAACGTGATGTGGTTCGATACGATAGCACTTTTCCCGCTGGTAATGCTCGGCATCGTGGCTATATGCCGTGAGAGGAAGTGGAAGGTGTTCACGTTCTCGCTGGCACTTTCGCTCGTATCGTGTTATTATATCGGCTATTTCACCTGTATATTCTGCATATTCATGTTCATGGCGGCAGGCATCATCGAACCAAAGGGCATAAAGGACTTCTTCGTGAAGCTCTACATAATGGTGAGGTCTTCGGTACTGGGAATATGCCTTTCGGCGTTCATGACTCTGCCGGCTTACTTCGGGCTTAAACTGACGTACAGTGCGGAGAACACGTTCCCGAAGGATACGCTCTACTACGAGAAATGGAACGAGATCATCGCTGACCTGCTCTCGTTCAAAGAGCCTGTAAAGGTCGAGGGACTGCCGAATATTGCGTGCGGAATGCTCGCTGTGCTGCTCTTCGGAGTATTCATCTTCTCGCTGGGCATAAAGATACGTGAGAAGATATCGGTCTGCGTGATGCTCACGCTCATCGTCGTGAGCTGCAACATGAACAAGCTCAACTTTATATGGCACGGATTCCACTTCACCAATCAGATACCGTACCGATTCGCATTCATATTCAGCTTCGTGCTGGTGGCTGCGGCATACAGGGCGTATGACTGCATGATGAAGCGTGGAGTGAGCTTCATGCAGGTGGCTTTCATGCCGATAGCTCCGG
>CADBQF010000215.1 GCA_902796705.1 Ruminococcus flavefaciens | reverse complement strand
AGGGAAAAACCATATTAAAAGTCTTTGGAAAAGGGGTGTGGGGAAAGAACCTTTCCTCAGAAAGGTTTTGCCCCACAAAAAACAAATCATGCTTTATGGGGAAAGGCATTGATAGAGGAGTGGTATTATGAAAAAGGCATTGGCTGTAATTATGGCGGCGGTTTTCGGTTTAGCATCTGTGTCATGCACGTCCGGGAAAAAGGAAAGTGCGGTCACATCGGAAGTATCGGAGCTTAAACTGCTGAAAGCTGCACCGGTAGGACTCGCAGAAGATCTGACGGAAGTGATCTCACTTGATACGGGCGGTCAGGAGAGCGTACTCATTTTCGGAAAAAGCAAAAAGGGCGGATATTCCGCACTTGTCACCGATAACAGTTTCGTGGACTGCACGACGGTATATTTCTATCCGGCAGAGGGCGAGAAGGTGAAAAGTGCCGCTCTGATGCAGTACGGAAAGATCGCCGTCCTCACATGGCTCGACGGTCAGACGAAGATATATGTTATCGGAAGCGACGGCAAGCAGGAAAAAGAATTCACCTGCGGCGAGATAATAACCGAGCCTGACGAATATGCGAGGATATATGCGTGCGGCAGCGAGGGATTTCTCATAAATGTCATGAACGAGCATATTGATGCAGTTTCGGCGGAGGGAAAATATCGTGGAGAAGTCGCAGCCGGCGGAATGATAGGCGGAGTCTCAAAAGACGCAGACGGAAATATGACCTGCATAATACTTTCCGGTGAAGACGGCGTTCTCTGTGAGATAGACACGGCAACTCTGCGAATGACGGAGAAAGGCAAATGCGATCTTCCGGCATCGTCTGCCCTGACGATGTGCAGCGGACTGGGGGACTATTCCTATGCCGGGGCGTTCATCGGGGGCATCTGCGTCTGCAAAGACGGAAAATTCCGGAAATACTGTGATATGGCTGAACTTCCTTTCGATGACTATGAGATAAGCAATATCATCATGACAGGGGAGAATGAACTTGCCGTTTCGCTTTGGGGAAAGAACACGGTCTATCTGCTGACGGAGAGGGATATTTCTGAGATAAAAAACAAAAAGGTCGTGACCGTAGCATCTTTCGCTGAAAATGATATAGAACTCAATGACATGATACGTCACTACAACACCGTTTATCCCGACAGCGAATACCGTGTGGAGGTCAAAACTTACGTCAACAGCGACGGTCAGCGTGATGTTGAAAGGCTCAGCATGGACATAGTATCGGGAAATGCACCTGATATCGTTCGTTTTGACGGAAGCATACCGATAGATACTTTTGCTGCGTGTGACAGCCTTTTCTATGATATGTATGAACTGATCGACAAAGATCCGGAATTTGACAGGGAGGATTTCCTGCCGAACGTCCTTAAAGGCTGTGAGCGTAACGGAAAGCTTGTCGAGATATGTCCGCTGTTTACGATGAGTACGGTCATAGTGCAGGATATTTCCGACAGAGTAAAGGAAAACTGGACGCTCGATGATGCGATAGCTGTCTACGATTCGCTCCCGGAGAATATGGACTTCTTTTCGGAGTACAACATGGGAAATACAAGAGATGTATATTTATCGATACTTGCCTATCCTATGCTGTATATCGATTTTGATAAGTGTAAATGCTTTTTTGATTCACCGGAATATATCAGGGCATTGAATTTTGTTCAGGATAATAATATGGGCTGTTCACTGAGCCAGATAAGGGAACAGGCAGAGGCAGCAGGCGGTTTTTTATCTGTTGATGAGAGCGAATATGACACCACAAGGGAGGAACTTGTCTCAGCCGGCATGATATTCAATTTTGAGACACTTTATGATACAGTCAAAGGAAAATTCCACGGAAACGGCGTTATAGCCGGATATCCATGCGACAGCAAAAGGTCAGGAACATGGCTGAATGCCAGCGAGGGAATGTGGGGCATCATGGCGAATTCCGATAATATCGACGGAGCATGGAGCTTTCTGAGGGAGTATTTCACGGACTGGTATTATAACGACACCAGCGGAGGAGGAAGATATGCTTTCCCGGTTATAAGGGAAGTTTTCGACCAGAGAGCGGAGGCACTCACTCAGGATATAACTTACTATGACGACGACATGAACGAAAAGACCGGCAAGAGGACATACAAATATCCCGACGGAAGTGAAGAAACTATAGAGAACTGTACTCCGGAGGAATGTGAGCATTACAAGGATATCGTGCTTTCAGCCGAACTCATGCGAAGCGACAACGCAGCCTGCATCATCATAAGCGAGGAGAACGAGCGGTTCTACGCAGGCGAATGTTCCGCAGAAGAAGCCGCCGCAGCTATACAGGACAGAGTGACGATCTATCTTTCCGAAAAATATAACTGATATATTTTTGATATTCCGGGCAGCATAGACTCGCTGCTTATAAAGAAGTTTATGTCTTCTATTGGGGAAAACCCTTTTGAAAAAGGGTTCTTCCCCAAACCCCTTTCCTAAAACTTTCAGCGTAAAATT
>CADBQF010000214.1 GCA_902796705.1 Ruminococcus flavefaciens | reverse complement strand
TTTCAAAAGGGTTTCCCTCAATAAAAAAGGTATAAAGTTCTTTATGCAATAAAAAAGATAGGACACCGAAGTGTCCTATCTATATTGCTTGAACTATTTAATTATCAGCCCTGGAGAGACTGGATGTAATCAGAAGTTACAGGAAGCTTATCCTGTGTGAATGTCTTAGCTTCGATCATCTGGATTGCAAGAGCATCAGTAGCTGTAACACCCTTCGGGTTGTCTACGCAGTCAGCGTTGATGAGGCCCTGCTTGGAGATAACGTACTTCTCAGGGTTAGCCTGGTTCTGCATGATGAGAACAGCGTCAGAGATATCAACTGTACCGTCGCAGTTAGCATCGCCCCACTTTGTCTCTGTAGGATTAGGATCGTCACCGTGGATAGGTGTAACCTCAGGATAGAGGAGAGCCATTGTACCGTAAGCCATGATAGCATCACCGTGGTGCCAGAATCTGTGGAGCTTGTATGTGTACTTCTCTGTCTCGCCTGTCTCGTCGTAAACCTTCTTGCACTGCTGATACATAGGATCATCAGCGTAAGAACCACGGATGCTTGAGAATGTAGATGTACCGGATACGAGCGGTGAACCATCAGGCATCTTACCGCTGTAGTCAGAAGGAATGTAAACCTTCTCAGTGAACATTCTCTTGAGTGATCCGTTGTGATCCTCGAATGCGATACCGATATCGTCACGGCCGAGGTCATACTGAGCAGAAAGGAGTCTGTTAGCGAGGTAAAGTCCCTTAGAAGCAACAGAAGAAGTATCTTCCTTCATACCAGCAGAAGCAGGAACGCCCTCAGCAGCAGCGTAGTACATAAGTGTATTACAGAGTGAGGATACGCATCCAACGTCTCCCATGCCGTAGCCCTTGATCGTACAAGTAAGCTTCTGGTTGCCGTTCGGATTATATGTGCCTGTCCATGTATCAGGGCAAACATTGTAGTCTGTATCGTTTTCACCCCAGTCAAGAGTTGACGGGATAGCATAAGCCATTTCTGTTCCGTCATCAGCAACGTAGTCGAACTTAGTATTCTTCTCGAACCAGTCAACCCATCTCTCGATAAGAGCCTTGAGAGCTTCCTCAACAGAGAGACCGCCAACAGAGATGTTAGCTGTGAGTGAAGGATTCTTCTTTACATAGTAGTAAAGCTCAGCAAGACGCTGCATTGACCATACCTGGTTACCGATCCAGTGGTTTGAACCCGGGTCAGCGTATACAGGGTGGGGAACATAAACCATGTCATAGAATGTCGGGTAGCCAGCCGGGTACTTCTCGTAACGTCCTCTGTAGGAGTTTGTACAACCACCAGCGAACGGTCCGTCAACAGACTGGAGCCAGAGGTACATTTCGAGCTGTCTCTTGAATGACTTCTCGTAGTCATCCTTAGCACCGGAAGCCTTCATACCACCGCTGATAGCATCATCGTAAACGAGAGCGTAAGCAGCGAGCGGGTTCTGATAGAACTGATGTGAGTGTGAGCATCCGATCTGCCATGCCCAAGTGTGCTGAGATGACATATCTCCGCCCCATGCAGTGTACCAAGCCATGAGGAAGTGCTGTGACTTTGTACCAGCTTCACCTGAAGCCTTGATGTTCTGGCAGCCTATCTCGTGATAGTACTTATCGAACATATCGTTACGGCACTGGTCACCCATCTTACCGGCAAGACCTGAAACTTCTCCGCAGTTTACGCCGTTAGCGTTAGCGAAGTAGATAGCCTGGATAGCACGGTCCTCAGCGTCAGGAGCGTTTGTGAAAGCATACTGCTCCGGAACTGCACCAACGCCGTTGAAGATAGCCTTGATACCGTTGCCTGCCATACCATACTTGAGGTCTTCAAGACAAGGCTGCGGAACAGTCTCGAAACAAGACTCCTGCTCACCACGCTGGAATGTATTGATGAATACGAACTTAGTGTTGTCCTTATTGTAAGAACCGCCGTCTCTTGAACCGCCGAAACCATACCAGTCATCAACGTCAGCGAGCCAGTTCATGAGGTAGTAACCGTTGTCAGAACCGTAAGCGGACTTGAATGTATTGAACATCGGGTTGATAGCCTCAACGTTAGCCTGCTTAGCAGGGTACATATCAGGTGTATCTTCCTCGTTAGCTGTATCAGCCTTGAGTCTGCTCTGCTGCCAGAGTGACTCGTAACCAGCAGTCTTAGCAACGCCTGAAGCCTCTGACCAGCCAGGGATCATAGCTTCCATTGTCTTCCAAGCTTTCTTAACGTCGCCTGTAGAACCGTCGATAATGCCCTTCTGAGCGAGAACATCGTGCATAGCAGCCATCCATACGATGTAGGACATAGCCTCAGATGTTGTCTCATGACCGTAGTCAGGAGCCTCAACACAGAGAGTCTCTACTGAATGGTAAGGAATACCGAATGAATCTCCACCGTTGTTCTTCTTGCTGAGATAGCCGTTATCCTGACCGTTTACAATAACGTCGTCATAAAGAGAAACGAACATATCCTTGTAGGAATCGTTTGAGCTGTTAGCAAACTCATTGCCTACGTCAGTAGCAGAAGCCATAGCAGGAACGAGTGCTGTTGCTGACATTACTGCTGAAAGGATACCAGCAGCAAGAGCTTTTGTCTTTTTGCTTATCATAGCGTTTTACCCCTCTCATTATAATGGATTTGATTTTTACCTCCTGCTATATATTATAATAGTATATACAGCGGAGGATGTATACGAAAATATGTCGTACACGGCACAGTATGCAATAATACTGCACAACCCGTCAGATTATTTTCAAGATAATTATATTCCACATTTCGTTTGATGTCAACAGTTTAGCAGATTTTCATTTTTGATATCCAAATTTTTGGTGCAATGCACACAATATCGATTCCATTTTTGTACACTATGTCCATTTGCCAAAAAGGGGGCGGAGCGGCACTTTTAACCTATAATGAACAAATAAAAAAATTAAATCATAGATATGTATATTCATCTCCTTTACAATGAAATTTCACATATTTCACACAGAATCCGAATGTTTTATACTCATTTTTCAACTAAAATCATAAACGGGACAGCAGGTCGTCTGCATTGAATTAACGATTTGTTCATAATATGATAACTATGTGTTCATATTTATTTGAGATAATAGTGACGTATGAATATTATGAGGTCGGCTTACTTTTTTATGTATCGTCATCTCTGCGGCTGACTGCGTACTTGATACATCAATCATATGAAAGGAGAAGCTCATGGTTACTATTGAAAATCTGACAAAGTATTACGGCAATAACCGTGCTGTGAACAATATAAGTTTTACGATCAATGATAATGAGATTCTTGGATTCCTCGGCCCGAACGGTGCAGGAAAATCCACCACGATGAATATGATCGCAGGATATCTTCCCATGACCGGCGGAAACGTGAAGATATGCGGCGTAGACATCACAAAAGATCCTGTAAAGGCAAAGTCAAAGATAGGATATCTCCCGGAGATACCGCCTGTTTATCCGGATATGCGTGTGAAGGAGTATCTCTCCTTCTGTGCCGGACTCAAGGGCGTTCCACGCAGCAGGAGAAAGGAAGATATCCAGCGTGTCATGGAACTTCTCAAGATAAAGGACGTTCAGGACAAGCTCATCAAGAACCTTTCAAAAGGTTACAAGCAGCGTGTCGGATTCGCTCAGGCTATACTCGGTGATCCGGAGTTCATCATTCTCGACGAGCCGACTGTCGGACTCGATCCGAACCAGGTCGTTGAAGTCCGCAATATCATCAAGGATCTGAAGAAGAAGCACTCCGTCATATTCAGCTCGCATATCCTCAGTGAGGTCAGCGAGGTCTGCGACAGGGTAGTTATCATCAACAAGGGCGATATACGTGCGATCGACACTATCGAGAACCTCGAAAAGACGTTCAACGTCAAGCAGACTTTCCACATCAGAGTCAAGGGTGCGAAGTCAACTGCCGCTTCTATCGCAGAGACTCACAAGGGCGTGAAGGAACTCATCTCCGTCGATGACGAGGCAGGGGATATCACGCATATCACCGTACTCCTTGAAGGCGATGCCGACGAGATACGCTCCGGCATCATGCAGGAACTCCTTGCAAACAATATCATGATCGTCGAGATGTTCACCGACAAGCCTGACCTTGAAGACGTGTTCATCAACCTTATCAACAAGCCGGCAAAGAAAGGCGGCCTTATGGATCTTGTTGACGAGATTGTCCCGGAGGACGAAAGCAAAGCCCCCGTGTCAGAGGACGATAATGATACAGCCGGAAAGGAGGATAAAGAATAATGTTCTCTATCTATAAAAAGGAGCTGCAATCGTTCTTCTATACGCCGTTTGCGTATGCACTGACTGCACTTTTCATGCTCCTGTTCACGTATATGTTCAATACCAGCATAGGCAACGTAGAAAATCCGGTATTCATGTTCTCGTTCACCGAGATATTCTATAATGTCATATTCTACTTCATATTCATCATACCCATAATGACCATGAGGACTTATGCGGACGAGCGTAAGTTCGGAACGGAAGTCCTGCTCATGAGTTCGCCCGTGAGCGTACTTAAAATAGTCCTTGCGAAATTCTTTGCGAACATAACGGTATTCATATTCATGATACTCGGCTCGACGCTCTTCCCGATAGTTACATCTAATTACGGCGAAGTCGTAATGAGCCAGCTCATATGTGCGTATATCGGCTTCTTCTGCTGGGGTGCGATGTTCATAGCACTCGGAATGCTCATCTCCTCGTTCACCGAGAACTCCATTATTGCCGGAATAATCGGAGAACTTGCGATGTTCATATTCCTCTTCATCGATGACTTCTCGATGACCGACTTCATCTCGCAGTATCCGAAGATACAGTCTGCACTTTACGCATTTGCGGCACAGCCGAGATTCGCATTCTTCTCACAGGGATTCATACGCCTTTCTGACCTTGTGTTCTTCGCATCAGCAATAATCGTGCTTCTCACATGGAATTATCTTTCGCTTGAGAAGAGACGCTGGAACAGGGGGTAAGCAGCGATGTCAAAGAAAAAACTCGACCTTTCAGGTGCGGCAGCCATTATCATCGGCCTGCTCGTGCTTCTCGTGTTCGTACCTGTCAATATGATAATCAGCTACTACGACAAGGTGTACGACATGACACCTTCCGGAAAGTATTCACTTGACAAAAAGACAGTGGAGCTTCTCGATTCTGTTTCCGACAAGAAGATAGAGGTATTCTTCCTTGCGGACTATACAATGGAGGATTTCCAGAATGCCCCGGAATTCCTTCCGCTCTATCATACGCTTGAAGAGCTTGAAAAAAGGGACAATATAACCGTTACAAGATTTGATCCCGTAAAAGAGCCGGCAAAAGCCGAAGAACTCAATCCGGAAGGCTTCCTTGCAACTGAGGAAGGCGATATCTTCGTAAAGTGCGGCGACGTTATAAAGCGTATCGACCACGACAAGATATTCCAGACAACATCTGCCGGCGTTGCAGAGTACGCAGGCGAGGGACTCGTCGCAAGTGCCATAAAGGTATGTACGAGCGGTACGCTCCCGACAGTATATTTCCTCACAGGCCACGGCGAGAAGACTATCGATGACAGCTACAGTACATATGCAGATCAGCTCAGGGCGAGCAACTATGCGGTAAAGTCCCTTGACCTTGACAAAGAGGGCGTGATACCGGACAATGCAGGCATCATCTACATCGCAGGCATTACAAAGGATATCACCGACAAGGAACTCCAGCTCCTTTCCGATTACAGCGACAAGGGCGGTTCAGTAGTCGTTCTCGCAGCTCCGTGCGACACAAAGGGAAGATTCGATAATCTTGAGACTTTCCTTGAAAAATTCGAGCTTGGCATCGATTACAACATCGTTACCGAGACTGTGAACTACCGTAAACTTGAAGACAGAGATGCAACACAGAGCGACTATTTCTTCCGTGTTGAATATACGCCCCATACAGACGATCTGACTCAGGATCTTACTACAGATATAAATACTGCTGTCAGTGCAGGAAGATATATCGACGGTATCGCTAATACCCGAAGCGTATACGAGATCCCCGGAAGTGCCGGCGAAGATACTTCATTTATCGAAAAATCGCCTATTATCCAGAGCGTTGCTGATTATTCCACAGGAAAGTACACTGTAAAGAGTACACCTATGGGCGGCGACGACGAGACGAGGAAAGATGCCGAGTCACTCAACGAAGAGGAAAAACAGTCATTCCCGCTCAGCTTCGGATATTACTCATACAATATCCGCACAATGGGTAAAGTCATACTCGTCGGTTCTGCCGATATCATCGATACAGACAAGGTATCATGGGATATATCAGGTACACAGTATCTCGTAACATATCTTAATACATGGCTCTGTGACACAGACGTTGAAGTCGGTGTTCCGAACAAGTCGAATGCTTATGATAAAATGGAATTCGATACTATCGACAAGGCAGAATCCGTACTCCGCATCTTCTTCATCGTACCGGCTGTAGTTGCACTTGTCGGTGTAGCAGTATGGCTCAAGAGGAGATATGCGTGATGAAAAAGATAATTGCAGTCATCGCACTCCTTGTCGTGGCAGCAGGTGCATCATTCGGTGCGTTGTACGCCGTTAAAAACAAGGATAAGGAAAAAACTCAGCAGGAACAGCTTGCTTCCGATGAAATGAACCTGCTAACGTTCAATGCAGATGAGGTCACTCAGGTGACGATAAACTGCTCCGACGGCGAGTTCATTATCGACAGGCAGGACGATTCATGGGTACTCAGCAATAACAAGGATTTCCTCGTGGATCAGGATTATGTGACTAATCTCTGCACTTTCTGCGGATCTCTCAGGGCAGATTCCGCTCTCGGAGATGCAGCAGACGAAAAGAAAAACGAATATGGTCTTGATTCGGCTGATAAGATAACTTTCGTGACACCGGACGGTTCGTATTCAATAAATATCGGAGGCATCAGCCCGACGAGCGAATTCTACTACGTCACGAAAGAAGGCAGCAGCAAGGTATTCGCAGTCAGCTCGCTCTCAGGAAGCGTACTCAAATCGAGCCGCATGATGATAAAATCAAAAGACCTCGTTCCCTATAACGACAACGAAGTCAGCGGCATCGTCATAAAGCAGGGCGGAAAAACTTCCGTTGACCTGAAAAAGGTAAACGATACATGGACAGTTCCCGATGAATACAGCCTTATCCCGTTCGATATCACCAAGGTCGATGCGTTCATCGCCTCGCTCACAAGATTCGAGGCACAGCAGATGCTCGAAGAGGGACTTGAAGACAAATCAGTCTACGGACTCGATGCCCCCGATGCGGAAGTCATCGTTTCAGGCACGGACGGCACAACAAGAACGCTCCAGTTCACGACTCGCCGTGATAAGACAAATTCATATACATACGTACTCCTCAAAGATACAGACCAGATAGAGATGTACTACGCATCTGATATGGATTTCTGCGAGTATACGATGAAGAATTTCGTCACCAGAGAATATACACCTGCCGATATGTACGGCATCACCGGACTTGACCTGAAATTCAACGATATCGACGCTTCCCTTGATGTTGATATGGATAACAGCAAACTCTCTGTCAACGGAAAAGATATCGATATTTCAGAAAATGAAAAATCGATAGCATTCCAGAATTTCTTCAATTCTCTCGCCACCCTCACTATCAGGGATATCGATGCAGATGCAGAGCCGGAAAATGATTCTCCCGACCTCACAGCAGTTTTCCACATGAAAGACGGTACTGACAAAACTATCGAACTCGTCAGTGCAGGCGACGAAGACTACTACGTCTTCCTCAACGGAGAGTATACAGCAGTCATCATCAACGGCGAAAACTTCACCGGAAAAAATTCACTCACCTCATTCTACGAAAAACTCGAAGCATTAACGTAACACCTGCCCCTGATCCGGGCGGCTTTTACCGGGAGTTGCACCTTTTTATTGGGGGAAACCTTTCTGAGGAAAGGTTCTCCCCCAAACCCCCTTCCAAAGACTTTTA
>CADBQF010000213.1 GCA_902796705.1 Ruminococcus flavefaciens | reverse complement strand
GCCCGTCGGCGGATTTTTGCCTTGCCACCGACAAAATTATGCCTGAAAATCCGTACATTCACCCTATGTGGACAGGTTCTAAAAAAACGTCCGGAAACGCTGAAAAACGCCTCCGGACGACATTCATCTTCAGAGATATCTGTCACAGAAATCACCGATCACGACCGGTTTTGAATAATAATATCCCTGCAATCCCTTTATCTTGTACTTTACAAGGCAGTCACGTATCGATTCATCTTCCACGCCCTCGACGCACACATCGGCTGAAAAAGCGTCTGCGAGCGATGAGATGAAGCTGACCGTATTCTGGTCTGCGACGCTCGTTGTGATATTTTTTACGTACTCACGGTCTATCTTGACGGTATCGACCTTGAAGTCACGCAGGACTCCTATCGATGCGAAGCCTGTGCCGAAATCGTCTATCGCTATCTTTATCTTGTGCTGACGGAACACATCGAACGTATTCCGCAGTATGCTCTTATCGAGAAGGCGGCAGCGTTCGGTCATCTCAAAGCAGAGATTCTCTTTCGGGTAGCCTGTCTCACGTATTATGCTGAAAACGTCGTAGATGAAATCCCTCTTTTCAAGCTGAGCATACGATATGTTTATATTAAGGCGGAAATCAGGGTACTTATGCAGGAGCTTCCTGCACTCTGTCATCGCCTGACGCATTATCCATTTTCCGAGTTCGGGGAAAAGTATATCCTGCTCCAGAATAGGTATGAACCGCACAGGAGACACGCTCCCGTACCTGTCATTCCTCCAGCGGATAAGAGCCTCAGCACCTCTCAGCGTGCCGGAAGCGGCATTTATTATAGGCTGATAGCAGAGGTAGAATCCCTCACAGTCGTTCACTATCGAACTTCTTATCGTATTTATCTGCTCTATGAAGTGCCTGTCATCACCGCTCAGGCTGTCCTCGAAAATGACAAGTTCTCCGAGGTGGCGGTCTTTCGACTCGTAGTAGGCATATTTCAGGCAGGAATACAGTGTCTCGTGGCCTATCTCAAAATCGTCAGCCGCTATAAGGCCTGCATTGAGCGAGATACTCACCCGCTCTCCGTCGATATACAAGTCATGTGAAACGTACTCCTGAAGTGAATGGTATATATCTGCCAGCATATCAGTATCCATGCTGGAGCTTATGACTGCGAATTTCGTTCCGTCGAGCCTGTACACAGTACCTATGTTGGAGAACTTTTCCACTATCGCCGCCGAAAGATTGATGAGGACTTTATTTCCGAAAGAATAGCCGTAAACGTCATTCACGGACGAAAAGCCTTTCGTGCCGATCATTATAACGGCCGAGCTGCTCTTCTTTCTTATCATCGTCTTGATATCGTCAAAAAAACCGTAAAGGCTCCGCAGTCCGGTTATCGTATCGATATAGCTCAGAGAGCCGTGGTTCCTTATCGAACCGGCAAAATATTCCGGTATACCGTCATCATCAGTGATAACAACACCTCTGCACGTACATATGACATAATTCCCGTCGCCTGCAAGGGCTCTGTACTGCATATCGTGGCCGAGGTCTTCGCCCTTGAATATCTTCTCTATACTTTCACGGTAGACTTTACGGTCATCGGGATGAATACATTCTTCCCACACCGAGCCTGCATCAAATATATAGACATCAGGAAGATCAAAATAGTCAACTGCATTCTGCGACCAGCGTGAAAGGTCTTCCCGCATATCGCATACATAAACATAATTTCCCTCAGCTATGACTGAAAAAGCGTCAAATAGTTTGTCAAGCCTTTTTATCCTGTCGGTATTCATAGTATCCACCTCCAGTAAAGTTTAACTTTATCTGCTGAATAATATTATAACACAAAAAATCCGCAAAATCAACTGTTTTTTTCTATACTGTTATATAAAGATATCAAAATATCATATATGACCGTAATGCGTCGTTTTAGCTGCTATAAATGCTTTTCCTGCGGAAAATCGTCATCATTTTCCGGAGATACAGTTCCAAAGCGTTGACTTTTCGATAGTTTTGGTGTATAATTCTATCTGAATGGAGTTGATGAACTATGCGATCAAAAGGTACTAAAACTATTGCTGAGAACCGCAAGGCACGCCACGACTATTTTGTTATAGAATCATACGAAGCCGGTATAGAACTCGTCGGAACTGAGGTAAAATCTATCCGCCAGGGCGGTGTAAACCTCAAGGATAGCTGGTGTTCGATAGATAAAGGTGAGATCTTCGTCAGAGGTATGCACATCTCTCCTTACGAAAAAGGAAATATCTTCAACCGTGATCCTCTGCGTGTCCGCAGGCTGCTCATGCACAAACGTGAGATAAACAAGCTGTTCGGCACAGTCAAACAGGACGGTCTGTCACTCATTCCGCTGAGCATCTATTTCAAGGACTCTAAGGTCAAAATGCAGGTCGGCCTATGCAAGGGCAAGAAGCTCTACGACAAGCGTGCCGATGCCGCTAAACGTGACGCAAAGCGTGAAATAGACCGCAATATGAAATCAAGAGAAAGATGACCGCAGCAGCCGTCCCCTCTGTCAGCTCCGCTGACATCTCCCCCTTTTCCAAAGACTTTTAACATGAAATTTCCCCTGACGGGACACTCACGATCGATTATCGTAGACGGCAAGGTGCCTGAGCGTCCCCTCAGGGGGAAATTTTTCGCTGAATGTTTCAGGAAAAGAATTTGAGGGAAACCTTTTTTAAAAGGCTTCCCTCATAATAAGTGTACCCCACCGTAACAGCCCGTCCTGCCGGGGTGAACATATTATCACTGACAGGAAGCGATAGTCTGTGTGAGGTGTTCGTAATCTGTAAATACAGATGTGTACTTATCCTTAGCCTGCTGGAGAGTCTCGGAAATATGCGTGATGACTTTCTCCTCACGGTCGATAGGTTCGAGCAGATTGTTCCTGCATGAATTCATGAACACTTCGCCGGCAGGTGTATCAAATCCGTTATGGAGTGCGGTAAGAGCCGCCTCTACGTCTGCCTTGAGAGCTGAGATATCAGATTTCAGGCTGACGAAATCCTGTATAGCCTTTGAGAATGCTGACTCGTCGAGGAGTATCCTCTCCTTGGAATCGATAAAGTCCTTTATCGCATTTACTGCACCGTCGAAGGAGTTCTTTATAGCTTCCTTGACTGCACTTGCTTTTTTAACTATACCGCCGCAGAAATCTTTAAGTCCGCTGAGGAAATTCCTTCCCTTTTCAACAGCACCTTCAAAGATGTTCTTGATCTTATGGATCACCTTTGCACCGCCGGAGATGACCTTTCCTATACCGCTGACAACTTTGAGTACTCCGTCAGTGTGCTTCTTGTAGAATCCATATGCTGCGAGAGCTGCAACTCTTGCAAAGTCACTGTGATCGCCTTTCATGAATTTAGCCATAAGTTCATCAACAGTCGAATCTATGAATTCCCTGCCTGCTTCAGATTTTGTAAGGACATTTACTATATCATCGACGTGTTCAAAGAAACCTAAATACTCATCAAAAGTAGCTTTTCTTCCAAGAAGATCATACTTGTATGTATCTCCCATTTTCAGTTCAAGGAGTGACATCAATGCTCTGCATATCTCACGTCTTTCAGCTATAGGGAGCTTCATTATCTCTTCACTGAGCTTTTGAGCTGTAAGGGCAAGTTCACGCTGCTTATCAGTCTGGGGATAGAATTCTCCTGTTGAATAATTAAACAGATTTCCCTCTGTAGCTCCATTCTCGGTAAAAAGTGCATGAGCATTCATCATATCATACACGTCCAGATCCCGTGTTCCGTTTCCGCTCGTGTCTATATATACCGTATGATCGTCGCTTATGATCTTGTTGCCGAGAACGTTTACGTAGTCATTATCACCGCAGATAGAATACATCTTCTCTATCTGCTTATTGTAGAAATCTTCACCGAACTTCTGCTTGAAATACTTTACTGCCTCCGGTGAGAATCCCTGACCATCTATAGAATAAACTTTATCAACTAAAAACCTGTGTTTGGAATCAAGAGCGATAAACTGAGCGATATTGCCGCCTTTTGAATGACCGGTAACGATCAGGTTCGTATTTCCGTCAATGTGCATATCCTCAACGACCTTGTCAAAATACGAACTTGCCGCACGCTGATACAGTGAATACTGAGCCGCAAAAGCATCTCCGTTATCAAACCAGCGTCCGTCACCAGTACCCCTGCAGGCAATGTACACTGTACCGTCTGATCTCTGGAAAGCTGCTGCATACGCTCCGAAACAATCATCTCCGAAGTTATCGCTGTGGCTGTGCATTACCATGTTTCCGAATTCCTGATGTCCCTTGATATACTGATCGACATTCAAAGCTGCCTCCAGTTCTCCGTTGGGATAGTTTTCAGGATTTGCCCGACACCTTTTTATCATCTCATCATTGATCTCTTTTATAGTCCATCCGGTAAATGTACTGTCTCCCGGATTGGTATACATGAAGGTATCGAGTACCATGGATTCCGTAACTTCACCCGTTGTATTTATCTCACTGAATAAATTGGCATTCGCCATTAACTTCACCTCCAATTGAATTCATCGACTGATAGATCATCTTTCATCAGAAACTGTCCGCACGCTTCAAATGAAGATCTGTTCACGACAGTATCTGATACAGTTTCTACAGCACGATATGTTTCCATATCCTTTGTATAAAACAGATTCAGAATAACAACCGCCTTTCTTTCCTTGAAAAGCTCATATATTTTTCTGATATCTTCGTCCTTCTGACTGATGCCGTGATCAGGAGGAAGAAGAATGGATAGGCTGATATAAGAATCGGTGCTTGATACGAATTTATCAAAGCCCATATCCGGAGAATAATCTTCAGGAAGGATATATCTGTTATTTACTTCATATATCACCTTACACTCTCCGAAAGCGTCAGAAGCAAGCTTTTCAGCCATTTTTCTGACATCATCCTCATATACATAGCTTACATAATTATCACGATAGGTATATCCTTTTTCATTATTTTTATACTGATTCACACGTATTTTTTTACCCGGGAATCTATCACAGGTGACGAACAGTCCAAGAGCTGAACCTGATATCTTTGACGGATCGCTCAAAGAATCGGTCTCAAAAGACTCACCATACCTGTTTTCCATATATTTCAGACAATCTTTAACACTAAATTTATCTTTTGACATACAACTGCTCACACTCCATACAATACCTGCTGAAACGATCAGAAAGGCAGCTCTTATGATATTATTCAATTTCAAAGGCACAGACCTCCCCGATGATCTCAAATCAGTCTTTTTTACTAATTATAACATAAATTGAAAAAATGTCAATCG
>CADBQF010000212.1 GCA_902796705.1 Ruminococcus flavefaciens | reverse complement strand
TCCCGTCAGGGGAAATTTTACGCTGAAAGTTTTAGGAAAGGGGTTTGGGGAAGAACCCTTTTTCAAAAGGGTTTTCCCCAATAAAAACCACCCTCTGCTTTACAGGTACGAGTCTTAGCTGTTTTACACACGTATCTGATCTTTTGGGATAAGGTCGTAGTCGAACATGACTTCGGAGTGGTTATCGAGGACGAGTTCTTTTTTCAGGAGCTTTCCTGTTTCACGGTCGTATGTATTCTTGTATATCTTTGAGATACGGTAATACTTATCGCCCTCTTTGGAGAAATGGTGGTCTTCCTCGGATATATCGAAAGTATACGGGAACTCTTTTTCGCTGCGAAGCTCGCCGTAGAGGTTATCCTTGTCGCACCATAAGCAGAGCTGGATATTCTGGTCGGTATTATTGATAAACCGATAGTCGATATAGTTATAGCTAACAGAAGTGCCTGAACTGAACGGAACACGCTTTCCCTCGTCCGGAGCGAGAGCGTCAGAATGGCTGTGGAATTCCGTTACCTTGAGCGGACTGTGCAGGACGAGTCTGTGGATAGTATTGCTGAGATTGCAAAGACCTCCGCCGATACCGGGAGTGAGCCTGTCACCGACGATGACACGGCCGTCCTTGTAGCCACGGCGTTTAGTGGTCTTGCCGACGGTGAGCCAGAACGAGAAAGTCTCACCGGGACGGATAACGAGTCCGTTGAGTTTTTTGCAGGCGAGGCGGATATTTACGGCTTTGTTGATCTGAAGTCTTTCATCGATACCTTTACCTCTTTTGATGAGGTGAGAACTCTGACTTGAAATAAGGTTGTCGAGCTTGCGGCTGAAATGAGTCTCAGCTATTTTGTCCTTGCTGAGAAAATTAGAGATATGTCGTTTGATGATCTCTTTCTGCTCCGATATAGCATAAGTTGTCGGACTGATATCGCAGAAGAGGAGATCTTTGTTCCAGAACATAAGGTCAAATCCCCTTTATCAAAATATTTCCGAATCTGTGTCGGTATTTCCTGCTCCTTCTGTAGAAGAAGAGGACGGCTTTTTCTATATATCTCTTCTTACCGATTTTGTTCTCTCCGGGTACAGTGATGTAATGAACGAGTATCGAAGGGATCCCGCAGCGGTTAGCACCGATTATATCGGTGAACATCTGGTCGCCTATGACGACGGCTTCTTTCTTCCGGACTCCGAGTTTTTTCAGGGCTTTGATGTAGCCTGCCTTTCCGGGCTTGTCCGCATCGCACACATAATCGGTATCGATATTTTTGATGAACCGAAGGACACGTTCCTCGTCGTTGTTTGTGAGGAGGAGCGTTTTCAGACCTGTACTGTGTATCTTCCTGAAAAGCTCGTCTACTTCGGGAGTGGAGTCATCTCCGTGGTGAACGAGAGTGTTGTCTATATCAAATATAACTGCTCTGATGCCTTTCCGGGCGAGTCTGCGGTAATCGATGCAGAACACATCATCTGCATATTCATAGGGATAAAGTTCAGCTAACATACATCACCTTTTCTTCATGTATGAGCAGACTTTATTGATGCCGGTGCAGAAATCGTCATCGAAATCATTCTCGAAGAAAGCACTTCCTATAGTGAACGCCCACGGAGCGGCTTCTTTGAGTTCATCGAGCCTTTTGTAGCTGTTGACGCTTCCTGCGATACAAACGGGGGCATCGACTTCGGCAACGAGTCTCCTGTTGAGTTCCGGGGCATCGCCTGTGAAGCGGTAGCCGAGGAGATCTATGCCGTAAGCACCCTTCTTGATGTAATCGTTTGCCTGAGCGATCATCTCGTCGATAGTTCCTCCGAGGACTGACGGACGGTCATAGACATCGCCCACGAAAGGCATATATTTCAGGCCGTGCTGCTTGCAGTAATCGTTTACTGAATCGAAGAATATCGTACCCATGAGGATATCGCAGCCGCACTCGACAGCGAGCTTTGCACCTTCAAGGCACTTGTCCTCAGTGTAGGCAACGACTTCGAGGACGGTATGCTTGCCGCAGCTTTTCATATAGCTGTAGAGTTCCTTCATTTTTTCCGGCGGAAGAGGTTCTTCCTTCATGCCCCAGTACCGGGCATCAGAATTTTTGCATCGTTCAAAAATTTCAGCAGCGTTCTCAACTGTCCTGTCGTCGTGTGTGAGCATAACGATAAGGAACGGTTCTTTGTTCATATACAAGCCTCCAGATATTTAGAATAATTACGTCAAAATCATACACCCTGTTATTATAACATATTTTTATTGATTTGTCAAATTATGACGCAGGCAAAAGAAAATTTGCATATTCAGCCGGAAAATGCTATAATAAAAAATACAAGTCCTGATAACGAGGAGGATAAATAATTGAACAAATACAAGACGCTTGCGTTCAATACAGTCATATTCACGATAGGAAATTTCGGTTCTAAAGTGATATCGCTGCTGCTGAACAATCTCTATACAAAAAATATAAGTCCGGCAGATCTTTTCACGAAATCCCTGCTGGAGACACTTGCCCTGTTCCTCATACCGGTATTCACCTTTTCGATAACGGAGGCCGTCGTGAGGTACGGACTCGACAGCGGATACGACAACAGGAAAGTTTTCACAACATCAGCCGCCGCAATGGGCTTAGGCTTTATACCGATGCTTATAATAGTTCCCCTGCTGCATTTCATACCGGTATTCAGCCGGACATCGGAGTATACGCTGCTGCTGATGATATACATTTTCACATCGTCGCTGAGGTCGGTCTGTTCGCAGTTCGTGAGGGCGAGGGGACTGGTAAAGCTCTTTTCTCTGGACGGAATAATGACGACACTGACGCTGCTGATATTCAACATAGTCTTTATAAGCAGACTCGGAATGGGCGTAAAGGGATTCATGATATCGACGATACTTTCCGACCTGAGTTCTGCGGTATTCCTGTTCGTGGCAGCCGGACTTGTACGCTTTATCGGCAGGGGATATTTTGACAAGTCCCTTATGAGGAGTATGCTGAGATTCACGCTGCCGCTGATACCGACGACGGTGATGTGGACTTTCACGGGATTTTCCGATCAGTTATTCATAGGAAACATGAAGAGCAGCAGGGTTTTCCTCGGAGAAGATGCAGCCGGACTCTATGCCGCAGCGTCCAAGATACCGAATCTCATCTCCATGCTCTCGACGATATTCTTTCAGGCATGGAATATGTCTGCCATAACCGAGAATGATTCCGCAGACAGGGAAGAATTCTACGAAAAAGTATACACCGCCTATGAAGCCGTGCTTTTCATAGGTTCAGCCGGACTGCTTCTGCTTGTAAAGCCGATATCGGCACTTCTGATAAACTACAGCGTATTTCCGGAGTACAAGACGGCGTATCTTTATTCACCGCTCCTGATAGCAGCAGCAGTCTTCACCTGCCTTGACCTGTTTCTTGCGAGCATCTACACAGCGACTAAGCATACGAAAAATGCCTTTGTGACGATAGCCGTCGTGTGCGTGATGAATATAATCCTGAATCTGTGCATTATCCCGTACTGGGGCATACAGGGAGCAGCACTTGCAACTTTCCTGAGCTATCTGCTTTGTTTCTGGATAAGGATAATAGATGCGAGGTATTATGTTCCGTACAGATTCACAGCATGGAAGAATCTTATGAATACAGGGCTTCTGCTGCTGATGTGTGCAGATGTGATATTCCGTCCGGCAGGGGGGATAGTATGGGCGGCGGCTATAGCAGCGGTGATAGTATGGCAGAATTACAAGCCGTTGATGTCAGCAGCATTATCAATAATAAAAAAGAAAAAATAAAAAACGGCGAAGCCGTCATAATGGGAGTCGAAAGGGGTATGGGGGAAACGTCCGCTGCAAAGGCGGGAGTCGAACGAACGTGAGCGAAGCCTTTGCGTCTTTCTGCGGATGTGTCCCCCATTTTAAATCATGGGACAATGTCCTCCTTGCAGGGGGGGAACGAGGGAGACTTACTGACACTCAAGCAGAGCAAACCACCGCCGACCAAAACAAAGCAAAGAAGCGAAGCGACCTTTGCTGCTGCCCCTACAGAACGTCAGGTAAATTCCAACGCACGGCAGGGAACTCCCATTCCGTTACAATGATCTCTTATATACTCCAAAATACACAAAAGTTAGAAAATGCTAACTATTATATTCTCAACACGATCCTTTGTGAAAGACTTGACAAATCATATATATGTGGTATAATAAACATATGAACAGACGTTCATATGAAATACCATTCATATATACGGAGGGATATAAATGTTTCTTGAGATCAACAATATAAAAAAATCTTTCGGTGAGGGCGAAAATAAGACCGAAGTCCTCAAAGGCATCGACATACAGATCGAGAAAGGCGAGATATGCGTCCTGCTTGGCCCGTCTGGTTCAGGAAAATCCACGCTCCTTAACATAATAGGCGGAATTGACAGTGCCGACAGCGGAAGCATCTCCATAAACGGCGACAAGACAGAGGATATGAACGAGAAAGCTCTCACGCTCTACAGAAGAAAGCACCTCGGCTATATCTTCCAGCAGTACAATCTTATCCCGAATCTCAATATAAAGGAAAATGTCGAGGTCGGTGCATATCTCAGCGATTCACCGCTCGATGTAGATGAACTCCTTAAAACGCTCGGACTCTACGAACACCGCCACAAGCTCCCGAATCAGCTCTCAGGCGGACAGCAGCAGCGTACTGCTATCGGCAGAGCTATCGTCAAGAATCCCGATATACTTCTCTGCGACGAGCCGACAGGTGCATTGGACTATAACACCTCGAAGGAGATACTCGCCCTTATCGAGGAGGTAAACAAAAAGTACGGAAATACCGTCATCATGGTAACTCATAACGATGCTATAAAGAATATGGCAGACAGAGTCGTAAAGCTCCGTGACGGCATGATAAGAAAGAACTACATCAACGAACAGAAGACAGCCGCCGCTGATCTTGACTGGTAAGGAGGAAGCGGTATGAAGAATCCTCTTAAAAAACGTATCCCAAGAGAGCTTAAAGGCGAACTTGGAAAATATATGGTCATCTTTCTGTTCTTCACCATAATAATCGGTGTAGTCTCAGGCTTCCTCGTTGCCGATGACAGTCTCATGAAAGCTTATGACGAGAGCTTTGAAAAATACAATATCGAAGACGGAAATTTTGAACTCATGACAGAAGCCGACAGCGATCTTCTCGGAAAACTCGAAGATGAGGGCGGCATCAGGCTCTATGAGAATTACTACAAGGACGAGGAGACTCTTTCATTTGACAGTACGCTCCGTATATTTGCCGACAGGAAGGAAGTCAACAAAGTCTCCCTGCTTGAAGGCGATATGCCCTCTTCCGCTGATGAGATAGCTATTGACAGGCTCTATGCGAAGAACCACTCTCTCAAAAAGGGAAGCATCATAAAAATAGGCGGAAAAGACCTTAAAGTCTCCGGTATTGCGGCTCTTACCGACTATTCGACACTTTACGAGAACCCTTCAGACCTCATGTTCGACAACGACTCGTTCGGTGTCGGAGTAATGACAGATGAAGGCTTTGCATCAGTCCGTGACGACCATATCCACTACAGCTATTCATGGAAATACGATAAAAAGCCGGCAGATGACAAAGAAGCACAGACTATGTCGGAAGACCTCGTGAAGATCATCTCCTCGAATGCTGTTCTTGTGAATTATATCCCTGCCTATATAAATCAGGCTATAATCTTCGCCGGAGATGATATGGGAGGCGACAAGAGCAGTATAATAGCATTCCTCTACATAACAGTAATAATACTTGCATTCATCTTCTCAGTCACGACCGACAGCACTATCACAAAGGAATCCGGAGTCATCGGAACGCTTCGTGCTACAGGATATACACGAGGCGAGCTTGTAAGGCATTATCTCGTCATACCTGTACTCATGCTCCTTTGCGGTGCAGTAGTCGGAAATATCCTCGGATACACACTCCTTGAAAAATATATGGCGAAAGCCTACCTCGGAAGCTACAGCCTTACAGCCTATGAAGTCAGATTCAACGCAGAGGCATTCATCATAACGACGATCATTCCTTTCATCATAATGCTCGTCATCAACTTCATAACACTTTCGGTAAAACTCAGGATATC
>CADBQF010000211.1 GCA_902796705.1 Ruminococcus flavefaciens | reverse complement strand
TTGGCATCGGTCGGATCAAGACCTCTTTCAAGCTCCCAGTTGTCGTCCATGCCGTCGTTATCGTTGTCGGTAATGGTCTTTTTGGTGACAGCGGAGGGATATGTATAAGTCACGCCGCACTTGATGCTGTATTTATCGAGGTCGGTCATGGAAGCGTCGTATGCAGATGTACCGCTGCATGAACCTGTTCCGTTCTTTGTCTCGTTCGCACACTGCTGGTCGATAGCCGTTCTCTTGTCGGGAGCGATACCGTTTCCGGCGAACTGGATAACGTGGTCATACGAAGCAGCCGCACTCTCGCAGGTGGAAGCGGTCGAGACATTCTCGCCGTTGATATTTATTCCGAAAGGCGTTGCACTGTAGAGGTCGTTCTTTGTTATGCCGATAGATTCCTTGACTGTTACGCCTGCCCAGTTGTCGTTGGTTATGCCGTTGATAGAGCCGTCCTTGTTTATCATGCGGTTTCCGGAGCAGTAGACCTTGAAATTCTGCGGCTTGGTGGTGCTGTCAACGTACATCCAGTGATAGCCGCCTGTAGTGGAATTTCCGGCTTTGAGGGTATTATTCACATAGTTGAGATGACCGATCGTTCCGTATGTCGTCTGGTAGCCCCAGTCGTAGATGATATTATTGGTGAAGTCAGCCGTGTACTGATCCGGGACTTTTCCACGGAAATTACGTGAGACATTGTGGATAATTAGATTGTGGTCGAAGGTCAGGTCGCCTTTGCCGAGCATGATGCCGAAACCGTGCAGGCCTTTCTTGTGGCCGCCCCACGAATCTGCCGGGCCGAGAACGGAATACTGAACGGTATAGTTCATATTGTTCGAGTAGAGTCCCCACTGTTCGTCAGTCGTCCAGCCCATTGAGCAGTGGTCGATGATAGAATTTGAACCCTTTGCACCGCCCCATGCGTCATTTCCGGAGCTTGTGGAAGCATACGGGCCGGGGCGTGAGCTTATGTAGCGGCAGATGATATTATCCCCGGACATACCCATTTTGTAATTCTTGAGGGTGATGCCCGAACCGCCGGGAGCGGTCTGTCCGGCGATAGTTATGTTTCCGGAGCAGAGGATATTGCTTTTCAGCTCGATAGTTCCGCTCACATCGAAGACGACGATGCGTCCGGACTTGCTGACGGCATCACGGAAAGAACCCTCTCCGCTGTCGTTGAGGTTGGTGACGTGGTAGACTTCTCCGCCTCTGCCGCCGGTAGCGTATTTGCCTCCGCCGACAGCACCGGGGAAAGCGAGGATACCGTTTGCGGCGGCTTCTGTCTTCATCAGCTTTGTGTCAGAATTTTTTGAAAATCCCGGCATGACAGAAACGGCTGTCATAACACCGGTGAGCAACGCAGCTATGCGTTTTGATCTTCCTTTCATTTTTAATACCTCCTGAATAAATTTTATTAACAAAATCCTATACTATTAATATAATTATACAATATTATTTACGGATATTCAATGTAAAATTGTACTTTTCTTGTACATTTTCCTGCTTTCATTAAATCAGTATGTGTAAAATAGTCTTTTGGCGGAAGGATTATAGTGGACTCATTCAGGAAAGTCAAATTATTTGATCGTTTACCGACGGAGTATTTAAATTATATAAACAAAAATCGGCAAATATTTATCCTTAGATTCAGCTAATTTCACAAAAAAGCAAATTTATCAGAAAACTTGTTTTATGCACTGCACAGAATTTTTGATTAAATTATATATATATATATGATTGACAATGGCACTGTATTATTATATAATATGTACAAAGAAAGGCGGCGAATAACCGTCAGACATAATTGAAATGAGGTGGTATAAAGCACAATACATCTCATACGCATATAAAATATAAATATTTTCAGGAGGAATGGAAAATGAAAAAGTTTATTTCTTTACTTGCTGCCGGTGTTCTCGGTTTTGCAGCTCTTCCGCTTTCAGCTTCAGCTATAGAAGACGATCCGAACAAGTCATACGGTATTCCCATGCCTTGGGACGTATCTGACAAAGATCCTGAGCTTATCGCAGAGATCAACGCAAAATACGCTGACCTGAAAGAATCATGGGGCGATACAGATTTCCAGTTCGGTGCATACGGTGATGTAAACGAAGACGGTTCTGTAGATGCTGTTGATGCTTGCCTTGTAATGGACTACTATGCAAGAGCTGTAAACAACGGCGGTAAAGAAGATCCGGAGGAACGTGCGTATTTCCTCGAACGTGCTGATGTCTATTCTGACGGCATGATCGATTCAGCCGATGCAAGCTTTATCCTCAGTATCTACAGCTACTACATGAACGTTTCCAAGGACGATGTCCGCACAGAAACAGAAGAGATATTTGACAATATGGCTTGGTAATTACAAAAAAGAGGACTGCTCCGGCAGTCCTTTTTTTATGGATATGATTGACGAAACGGTGCAAATGTGTTAGAATAAAGAAAAAATCAAAGGAGTTGATCTGAATGAGAAAAAAACTCTTCGCCGCAGCCGCCGCTGCTTCTATGGCTGTATCCTCAGCAGCCGTACTCCCCGGAAATGCAGAATCTTCCGGGAGCAGCCCCGAAAAGATCAGGATAATGGCTGTCGGTGACTCTATCACAGACGGCTACTGGGAGACCGGAGGCTACAGAAAATATATGTACTGTACCCTCGAAGACCTCGGCTGC
Organism: Ruminococcus flavefaciens; assembly: GCA_902796705.1. GTDB lineage: Bacteria > Bacillota > Clostridia > Oscillospirales > Ruminococcaceae > Ruminococcus > Ruminococcus flavefaciens_W. Next base: position 5,908 of record CADBQF010000211.1, on the reverse strand, counting down.
ACCGGCTTCGATCTCGTCGGCCCGAAAGGTGCTGACCGTGAATCATTCACCTACAACGGCAAAGAGCGGGAATATGACGGAAATTACGCCGGATACAGCGGCTATGCTATCCAGTATATGACCGGCACGGAGACTCGTCAGGGCATTTACGAGACTCTCAAAAGCGGCAATTACATCAAGGAATATTCCCCCGATATCGTTCTTTTACAGATAGGCACGAACGATATCCTCAGTGCGTACAACGACGGTATAACCGACAGGCTCGAATCGCTCGTCAGCTATATCCTCTCGGAGTCCGGCGATAACGGAACGGTCGTGTTCGTTTCAACTATCCCGGATATCGATGCCGTGACCGTTTCCGACTGGCTCTGGGCTTACGGCGAGAAAAAATGGAACAGCACCCCGGAGGAATTCGCTGATATCATTCAGGAGCATATCGACAGCTATAACGCATCTATCCCCGTTATGGTCGAAAAAATGCGGAGCGAGGGCAAAAACGTCCGCTTTGCCGATATCCACAGCGTTGTCGATATGCAGACCGACCTCTACGACGGCGTTCACCCGAACGAGCAGGGCTACGAGAAAATGGGCAAATACTGGGCAGACCTCCTGTATAACTATTTTCAGGAGGATATCAGCACGACTCAGCCCTCCTCCGGCTCTCCGGAAGAATACGATTATTCCACAGCCGATGCCGTTAAACTCGGCAGATTTATCCTCGGCAGACCAGACCACGGCATCACCCCAGCCGAAAACGACAAATTCGACGTTATCAAAGACAACACCCTCGACGTCTTCGACCTCATAAGAATAAAACAACTGATACTGACCTGACACCGGCAGCTCCTTACAGGTACGCCTGCCTCCCCTTTTATTGGGGGAAACCTTTCTGAGGAAGGGTTTTCCCCAATAAAAAGGGGGGCAGACACATCTGCAAGAAACCGCTGTGAGGGGGGATCAGAGAGCAGCGGCAATGGCTTCTTTTACTTTTTTCATTTTTTCGGTAGGCTCGAAGCGGGCGATGATATTACCGTCACGGCCGATGAGGAACTTTGTGAAATTCCACTTTACCCAGCCGTTGTTTTTGTAATCGCTGTCCATTTTCTTGGCGATAGGGGCGAGGATAGCACCGGCGATGCCGAAGCCGTTGAACTTAGTATTTTCAGCGAGCCATTTGAAGAGTGGGGCAGCGTTCTCCCCTCTCACGTCGATCTTTCCGAACTGAGGGAACGTGATGCCGAACCTTCCCTTGCAGAAAGTGTGTATCTCCTCATTTGTGCCGGGAGCCTGTTCTGCGAACTGATTGCAGGGGAAATCGAGTATCTCAAATCCCTTGCTGCCGAATTCCTCATAAATTGCCTGAAGTTCCTCATACTGCGGAGTGAATCCGCAGCCTGTTGCTGTATTGACGACGAGAACGAGCTTTCCCTCGTAGTCCCTGAGCGGAACTTCCTCGCCTTTGCGTGTCAGAGCCGTAAAATCATAAAGATTCATATAAATACCTCCTGAACGATTAGTTTTATCAAATTTGATTGAGTTCAATTCTTTTCTGTGACTTTATAGTATCATATTTTTCCGGATTTGTCAAGTATTTTCCGAAATTTTTTCTTTCAATTCTTATCATTACCTAAATTAATCATTTTTACCGGAAATCGTCGGAGAATTTCAATTGTTTTCTCTGATTATTTTGTAAAAGCTGTTGAATTTTATTTCGTTTTATGTTATACTGTAATAAGTATCCGTTTATACTTTTGCGTGTAAAAGTGATAAACGCACATTATCCCGGCATGACTGTACGCCGTTCAAGAACAGTCTGTTTACAGATCGGAGCAATTATGTCATTACCATTACTTACGCTCGCTCAGTCTACAGGTATGGAAGCACCGGATATGTTCCCGTTCCCTTTCAGCCTGCATATAGCATTCGTGTGCGTAGCAACGATATTTTTTATACTCAGATTCTCAAAGCACAAGCAGCCTTTCCAGCTCATATTCGCTGCTGCTATCCCGCTCTCGCTGCTCATATGGCTCACAAGCGGCCACAGGACTGCTTATTATGCACTTGGTATCTTAGAAGTCCTCCTCATAGCGGCTGCCCTTGTATCATCTATAGTTATGTCAGCAAAGAACAAGCCCGCTAAGGACGAGAAGAAAAACGATGAAGCTGCGGACGGCGGTCAGTCTGATGATACTGACGATGCCGCTGATGCAGAAGATGCTGCAAAGGAAGATGACGATAAATGAAAATAGTTATCCTTGACTGGGATACCATGACCTCCGGCGGCGATATCTCGCCCGAAAAGTTCAACCGCCTCGGAGATGTGACCGTTTACGGCCTTACTTCACCGGAACAGACGGCTGAACGCATAGCTGATGCGGACGCTGTTCTCTGCAATAAAGTCCTCATCACCGGGGAGATAATGGATAAATGCCCGAACCTGAAATACATCGGTCTTTTCGCAACGGGTTTCAATAATATCGATGTCGATGCCGCTGCTGCAAGGAACATCACTGTCTGCAATTCGGGCAGATATTCTACAAATGCCGTCGCACAGCAGGTATTTGCATATATTCTCGATCACTACAGCCGCATACGTCAGTATGACGATGCAGTCCGCAGGGGCGAATGGACTTCTTCCCCGACTTTCTCTTATTTCCCGTTCCCAACGGGCGAGATCGCCGGAAAGACTATCGCCATTGTCGGATACGGCTCTATAGGCAGCAGAGTCGCTCAGCTCGCTTCTGCTTTCGGCATGGAAGTCATCGTATGCTCACGCACTTACCATGACGATCTGCCATACGAACAGACTGACCTCATATCAGCCGCAAGCAGAGCCGATATCCTCACTGTACACTGTCCTCTCACCGCTGAGACAAAGGGACTCGCTGATGCGAAGCTCTTCGGTGCGATGAAGAGTTCGGCTGTATTCATCAATACTTCAAGAGGGCCGGTAGTCAACGAAAATGACCTCGCCTTTGCTCTCAGGAGCGGATCCATAGCCGCCGCCTATACCGATGTGCTCTCATCAGAGCCTATGCCGGAAGATCACCCGCTCAAAGGCATAGACAACTGCATCATAACGCCCCATACCGCATGGGCGGCTTACGAAACGAGAGTGCGTCTCAACAGCATAGTCTATGACTGCCTCGAAGCATGGAGCAAGGGCAGTCCCATAAATAAAGTCAACTGAACGGAGTTTTTCGACCATGAGGAATATTTCCGAAAAAAAACGCATAGTTATCAAACTCGGAACATCTACACTTGCCCATAAGACAGGCAAGCTCAACATAAGAAGAATGACAAATCTTGTCCGTGTCATCTCTGATCTGCATAATTCGGGCAAGGAGATAATAATGGTATCGTCCGGAGCTGTCGGTCTCGGTGCAGGCAAACTCGGTCTTCCCGAAAAGCCGAAGGAGACACGCCAGAAACAGGCTGTCGCTGCTATCGGTCAGTGCGAACTCATGCACGTATATGACGATATGTTCGCACGCTACAGCGTAACTGTCGGTCAGATACTCCTTACAAAAACGATAATCAACAACCCAAGCCACTGCGAGAATTTCAAGAATACTGTCGAAGCTCTCGTCGGAATGGGCGTTATACCGATAGTGAACGAAAACGACACTATCGCCATAGATGAGCTGGAGCTTGAGATAGGCGAGAACGATTCGCTCTCCGCACTCGTCGCTTCGCTCTCCGGAGCAGACCTTCTGCTCATACTTTCGGATATAGATTCTCTCTATGAGGAAGATCCGAGAGTCAACCCCGATGCCAAGCCTGTTTACTATGTCGAGGAGATAACTCCTGAGATAGAGAAAATGGCAGGCGGTGCAGGAAGCAAACTCGGCACGGGCGGTATGTCCACTAAGATAAACGCCGCCAAGATAGCTACCGAAGCCGGGATAGACATGATAATTATGAACGGCAGAGATCCCGAAGTCCTCTATGATCTTTTCGAGGACAAGGAGATCGGCACTCTTTTCAAGGGCCGCCGTGATAAATGATTCTATAAATTTATTGAGGTGAATAATATGAGCTATACCGAAGAACTCGGAATCAAAGCAAAAGCCGCTGAACCTGCGATAGCTTCTGCTTCGACCAAGATGAAAAATGACGCTCTTACCGCTATATCTTCTGCATTGAGAGAAAAAGCTGCTCTCATTATCGCTGAGAATGCAAAAGACCTCGCTGCTGCCAAGGAAAACGGCATATCAGAGGCCATGCAGGACAGACTCCGCCTTGACGAGAAACGCATAGAGGGTATGGCTAAAGGCGTTGACGAACTTATCGCTATGAACGATCCTGTCGGTCAGATAATCTCCGGCTCGTCACGTCCGAACGGTCTGCGTATCGCAAAGACTCGTGTTCCCCTCGGTGTGATAGGCATTATCTTCGAGTCACGCCCGAACGTTACTGTCGATGCGGCTGCACTCTGCCTCAAAGCAGGAAATGCCGTTATCCTCAAAGGCGGCAAGGAAGCTATAAATTCAAATATATGCCTCGGAAACATCATGCGTGATGCGATCGTTTCAGCCGGACTGCCTGCTGATGTGATACAGGTCGTTGACAATACTTCAAGAGAGACAACTACTGCTCTGATGAAGCTCAACGGATATATCGACGTGCTTATCCCCAGAGGAAGTGCAAGGCTCATACAGGCAGTTGTCCAGAACGCTACCGTTCCTGTTATCGAGACAGGTGCAGGAAACTGCCACGTTTACGTTGACGCTTCCGCTGACCTTGATATGGCTGTCAATATCACCGACAACGCCAAGACACAGCGTCCGTCCGTATGCAACGCTATAGAGAGCCTTCTCGTCCACAAGGACATAGCTGAGAAGTTCCTCCCCATGATAGCTGAGAGGTTCAAGTCACACAATGTGAAGATATACGGCTGTGACCGTACTATTGAGATACTCGGCAGCGGCATCGAAAAAGCCGGCGAGACTGAGTACGCTACCGAATTCAACGATTATATCATCGCTGTCAAGGTAGTTGACGATATCGATGAAGCTATCGCTCATATCAGAAAGTACAGCACGAAGCACTCTGAGTGCATCGTCACAAAGAGCCTCGAAAACGCTGAGAAGTTCCAGCGTGAAGTCGATGCCGCTGCTGTCTACGTAAACGCTTCCACACGTTTCACCGACGGCGGAGAATTCGGTTACGGTGCCGAAATAGGCATCTCTACCCAGAAGCTCCACGCAAGAGGCCCGATGGGACTTTCTGAGCTTACTACTATAAAATATCTGATAAACGGAAACGGTCAGATAAGATAATTTACCTTTGGAGGATAGAATGGCTATAAAAAACAATGGCGGCGATGCAAACGCTCAGCCGAGAAAGAAAAAGTACGACGAGATGTCCGTTGACGACCTCCTCAGTGCTTTGATAGATGAAAAACACAGCGAGAACAGCGAGACTGCTGCCGAGCTTTTAGGTGCTTTAGCTGATGCACAGTCGGCTATGGCACGCTCACCGAAAGCATCTCCGCAGCGTCCCGTAAAGAAAGCCCAGCCGCAGAAAACAGCTCCCGCTCCGCAGAAGCAGGCTGCTCCGGCTGTGGATAAGATACTCAATGAGGCAGAATCAGCCAAGTCCCCTGCCCCGAAGAAAAAGAGGATCGTTATTTCAGGCGAGCTTCCGGACTATGAGGAGATAAGACGCAAGGAACTCGAAAAAGACCGCCTTGCAAGAGAACGTGCCGCACTCGCAGAAGAAGATGCAAAACGCAATGCCGAGGAAAAGGCAAGACGCAAAGCAGAAGAGGCTGCTGCCAAGGCTAAAGCCGCCGAAGAAGCAAGAGCCGCTGCTGAAGAAGCTGCTAAGATAAAGGCTGCCGAGGAAGCAAAGGCTGCTGCCGAAAAAGCTGCTAAGATAAAGGCTGCCGAGGAAGCAAAGGCTG
>CADBQF010000210.1 GCA_902796705.1 Ruminococcus flavefaciens | reverse complement strand
TTCCCGTCCGTGTATACTTACGAATCCCTGCAATTATCCGCATCAGCTCGGACTGATAGAGACTTCCGGCATACCGCAGGCTTTTCTTGAACAGTACCGCCGGCTCTCGTCTGTTGATAAAAATGAGCGTGCCTATGTACTTTGCAGCGATGCCGACAGTATTATCCCGGATAATCATGCCGACTGCGTGAAGCTTTTTGATAAAGTAAAAACAGTTCACGGCAGCCATAGCACGATAGAGAACCTCTCAGAACATATCTCAGATATGCTAACAGAGATAAAGAAAGACCGCCTGCTCCTGTTTCTTGGCAGAGGTTCGGCTTTTTCGGACGAGCATAATTCCGCATTCTTCACGGAGGATAATGACCTTATCCTTATAGACTGCCCGGCATCTTCATTTCAGAAGATCAAGAAGATGAACTTGGAGCAGTACAGGGATATCTTCATACTCATAACCCACACTCACGGCGATCACGCAGGCGGAGCAGGAATGATGCTCCAGTATGTATGGTTCGCAAGCGGAATGAAAAAGAAAGTCACGATAGTCGCCCCCTCGGAAGAGGTCAGGGAGGATATGCTTCTTCTTCTGATGAGGATAGAGGGCTGTGAAAAAGAATGGTTCAATATCATAACAGCCGGTGAACTCCATAAAAAATGGTTCATCGCCGCTGTCCCGACCGTTCACGTTGAGCCGCTGAAAGGCAGATGCTTCGGATATCATCTCAATATCCACGGCAGCAATGTCGTTTATACAGGTGATACATCATCTCTTGATGCGTTCGTTCCGCTGCTGGGAGAGGGTTCTGTCCTGTATACCGAGGCTGCATTCTATAAGAGCAAAGCACATCTTCACCTTGAGCAGATGCTCCCGGAGTTCATAAAGCTTACGGAAAGGGGAGTGCGTGTCCGCCTGATGCACCTTGACAATGAGGAAGAGATAAGGAAAATGACAGACGGCACACCGCTCAGGCTCGCTGCACTTTATTGAATATATCATCGATATCCTGATTCTTCTGTACCTATATCAGTGAGAAGACCTTTGACCTCCGGGTAGGGCATGACGTATCTCTGGTTGAGATATCTCAGCGAAGCGGCAAGCTCGCCGTCAGGACCTCCCGATGCCGGAAAGATATGAAGATTCACTTGTAAAAAATCCGGATAATGTTATCCGGCTTCACGAAAATTATCTTATCGATAACGGAACGCAGAGCAATGTTTTTGACCGCTTCGCTGACATTTTCGTCTTCCAGAAAGTCAAGCGGAGCGGCGGCTCTGCGTTTATTTGTTTCCGGCTTAAATCTCTGCTGTGAAGCTGATGCACGCAGTTCATCGATGCGGCGGAGCGTTTTTGATTTGTTTTCCCTGTATTCGTCAAGAGAATCGATACCGGAGCTGTAGGCTTCACGGAAGCGGTCGAGCCTGCGTTTTTCTTTATCGATAAGGAGACTGACGGTATCTGTGTCATTTGCAGCGGAGTTTGTTTCTTTCGGGCGGATATTGATCTGACCGTCCGCAAGGTCGCTCCTGAGCCGGGAGATAATGAGAGCATTCAGCTTTTTCAGCGAGACACAGTGAGAGACTCTGCACGTCCCACGGGCGTAGTTATGGCACTGTAAACTCCCTGTGCGTGCCTGATGAACGAGCGTAGCACCGCAGTCTGAACAGCGTACCAGTCCTTTAAGCATAAGATCAGCAGGTGCTTGTCTGTCGTACCTGCCGTACAGTTTTTTTATCTCAGCACGCCGGAGCTGTGCGGATATGAAAATATCTGCTGAGATGAGCGGCTGATGTTTTCCGTCCACGAAGATGATGTTTTCCGTATCCTCATGGAAACGGTCATTTCTCCCGTGACCGCCTTTGCATCTCCGGAGCTTTCCGGTATAGACCGGATTTGTGAGGATATATTCAACAGTCCTGTTTTCAAAGAGATTTCCCTTGACTGTCCGGATACCCATGCTGTTGAGCTTTGAAGCGATCGTTCTCACAGCAGTGCCATTGATGAATTCATCGAATATCATTCTGACGATACCGGCTTTTTCCTCATCGGGAACAAAGATGCCGCCGCTCATCTTATACCCGAAAGGCGGCTGAGAAATGACTCCGCCCCGTGAGAATCTCTCGTTCATTCCACGTCTGACTTCCTCCGCAAGATTGAGGCTGTAGTATTCGTCCATAGCCTCGATCAGAGCTTCTATAAGAACGGAAGTATTGTCATCACCGAGCTGTTCTGAAACGGATATAACATCTATCCCGCACTGTTTTCGCAGCATGGATTTGTAGACGATGCTGTCCTGTCTGTTCCGGGCGAAGCGGCTGAATTTCCACAGAAGTATGACATCGAACTGCCGTGGCCTTAGTTTGGCGGTGCGTATCATTTCCTGAAAAGCCGGCCGTTTATCAGCATTCCGCCCGGAGATGCCCTCGTCCATGAATATGAGTCCGTCCGGCAGGAGAAATCCGTGAGCTTCGGCATATCTCCTTATTGCACCGAGCTGTGAGTCCGGCGAGAACTCCGTCTGTTCATCTGTTGAAACTCTTATGTAGGCAGCAGCAGTTTTCATATATCACCCTCCTGCGAAAGTATATGTCATATCTGCTTGGAATATAATGAAAAAAGACGAATGGAGGTGCTTATATGCCGGACAAAAAGAACGCTCTGACAGCCGAGAGCTTTATAGAAGATACAGATGAACACATAAAAGAACTCCTTGAAGCTATGGGAGAAGCCGTCAGCGGCTATTTCACAGCTCACCCTGATGAATATGAGAGATTCCTTGAAAGGCCGTATGCCGTTTCCGGAGAATAAAAAAGTACAGGACCGTTCAGGTTCTGTACTGATGAAGTTATTGTGCATCGTCCTTTTCGGCAGGGAGCTTCCGGAAGAAAATAACTCCGAATATTGCAAAGAACGGTACCGAAACGACGAGCGACACAGGCTGTGCTTCCTGTATGCCGGCAAGTCCTCTTATTTCCGGGAGTATCATCAGGGCGGCGATGAAGCAAAGTCCGTTCCTGAGCGAAGAAAGTATGCTTGCTCCGAGCCTTTTTCCCGTGCTTTGATAGAGCATTTCCACTATCATGCACGGCGGGAGCGTAACAGTGGCAAGAGCCTGCAATCGCAAAGCTCTCGTGCCGATCTTTATGACATCTGCGTCATCACGGAATATCCAGATCAGATCACCCGAAAAGATGATAAGCACCGTACTGCTCACTATGATTATCGCTTCCGACATAATACACGCAAACCGGAAACCTTTCCGAAGCCTTGTGTATTTCTTTGCACCATAGCTGAATGCCGATACCGGCTGGAATCCCTGCCCCACACCGAGAGCTACAGAGAATGCGAAGAATACTATGCGTGAGACGATGCTCATAGCAGCTACAGCAGCATCTCCGTATTCAGAGCAGGCATTGTTGAGCATCATCGTGGTGACGCTGTTGAGAGCCTGCCTGAGAAGGCTCGGAAAGCCTGTAGCTATGATGTTGCCGATCATTGGAAGCGTGACGAGCCGTGCGTTTTTCAGGCTCAGTTCAGATCTGGTCTTTCCGGAGAGGAACATTCCCATGAGTATCCCCCAGCTCACGAGCTGACTGACAGCCGTGGACAGGCCTGCTCCGCTAATGCCCATTTTCAGGCCGAACATCAGTATCGGATCGCCTGCCATGTTAAGGACAGCACCGGACATCAGACCTATCATTCCAAGGAAGGCTTTTCCCTCGTACCGAAGGAGATTGTTGAGCGTCAGGCACGAACACATGAACGGTGCTGAGACAAGTATATATGATATGTACGTCTTCGCATAAGGGGCGATAGTATCGGTGCTTCCGAGGAGATAGACGATATCTTCCAGAAATGCAAAGCCAAACACGCATATAAGCACTCCGAACAGGAACGAGCAGCAGAATCCGGCTGTTGCGTGAACGGAAGCTTTCTGCGGATCACGGTCACCGAGCGACCTTGACAGTATACTTCCCGCTCCCTGCCCGAACATGAACCCGAATGCCTGTATCACTGTCATGAAGCCGAATACTATACCGACTGCACCGCTCGCACTCGTACCGAGTTTCCCGACGAAAGCCGTATCGACGAGATTGTATATATTCGTGACGAGCATGGATATTATCGCCGGCACGGAGAGTCCGAGTATCAGCTTCGGTATCGGGGTGAGGGACATTTTTTCATACTGAGGATCACTGATACTGCTGCTCATAGCTGCATCACCTGACTATTGAGTATCTCCTCCGGAACATCAGCCGCAAGAGCGGACATATACGGACAGACTGTGGTGAACAGGTTTTTTTCTTTATGTGTCATCATATCACTCCATTTACAGCAGAGCAGCATTACGCTGCCCGGATTCTGACCGGCTGAATATCTTTTGAAAAAGACTTATACAGCCGTCTTGTAAAAATGTATCACGAAGACCGCTCCGTGAGGCTTGCGGTTGGCGGCTCTGAGGCTGCCGTTCTGGGCGGAGATCATCTTCTTGGCAAAGGCAAGTCCTATGCCGAAACCGTTCTTTGTGTACTCCGATGAGCGGTAGAACCTCTCGAAAATATGCGGAAGCTCATCTTCCGGGATACCCTCGCCGGTGTCGGAGATCGTTATCTCTGTGGAGATATTATTGCCTTTTGCTGATATCGTGACCGTTCCGCCCTCCGGAGTGTGTTCGATTGCATTTTTCAGCAGATTGACTACAGCTTCGGAAGTATAATGTATATCGCCGGTAAGATCGGGTTCTCCTGTTATCTCGGTCTTTATCCCGACGCCTTTCAGTTCCGCAGTAACGGAAACAGTCTCGACCGAGCGTGTGATAAGTTCACGGCAGGAAAAGGTGCTGCTTGTAAACTTAACAGCGTCCGCCTCTATGCGTGAAAGGCTGAGCATCGTTTCTATCAGCCATTTCATGCGTGCAAGGAGTTCGTAAAGATCACGGAGATATTCCATTCTGTCGCTTTCCGTAAGATCGGAGGAATTCATCAGACCGAGTATCATCATCACGGAAGTCAGCGGAGTCCGGAGCTGATGTGAGATGTCTTCGAGTGCTTCCTTGGCGAACTGTTTTTCACGTTTGAGTTCTGTATTCTGTTCACGCAGACGGATAGTCATTTTGTGTATCTCAGATGAAAGGACGCTCAGTTCGCCCTCTTTGTACTCATCGAAAGAGATAGAGTCATCGTTACGCAGTATACGGTCAATATCGTCGCAAAGCTCCATGACCTTATCTTTCCTCTGCCGGAACATGATCTCATATAAAACGAACAGGACTGCCGACATTGCCGCTGCCGCAGCAGCACACGGAATGCTGATGAAAGCACAAACAGCCGCCGCTGATACCGTCAGCAGGATATGTATTAGCCGTCGTTTCTGGTCTGTCATGCGTCCACCGCCTTGTAGCCGAGGCCTCTTACGGTAATTATTATCTCAGGCTGCTGCGGATCGTTTTCTATCTTCTCACGCAGGCGGCGGATATATACGCTGAGAGTGTTGTCTGATACGAATTCCTTTGTGAGCGACCACAGTTCCTCAGCGAGCCTGTCACGGGAGAGGAGCTGGTTTTTATTTGAGAAGAATACGAGCAGCAGGCGGTATTCCAGAGCGGAAAGCGTCAGCTCCGCACCGTTTTTGTAAACTATCCCCCTGATAGGATCGACAGAGACATTCCTGCATTGGAGCAGGGGAGAAGTCCGCTGATGCCTTCGCATGACGTTTTTCATACGTGCAAGAAGCTCTCTTGTGCCGAAAGGCTTTCCGATATAATCATCAGCTCCTATCTCGAATCCGGCGACAGTGCAGGCTTCGTCAGCAGATGCCGTAATGAATATCACGGGAGTATCATTTTCTGCCTTGACAGCAGCACAAACGGAATAGCCGCTGCCGTCTTTCAGCGATATATCGAGCAGTATACAGTCATAAACATTTTCCCCGAACAAACGCAGAGCGTCTTTCTGTCCGCCGGCATAGTCTGTGGCATATCCCTCTGAATTCAGGAAACGCATAAGAAATTTAGCAAGCTGTTCGTCGTCCTCGACAAGCAGGACTTTCGGCATAGCTTTCACCTCCGTTTTTATATCAAACGACAAGATCTTTTGGCGTTCATTATAATATTATAGCACGAATGGAAAGCTAATGCAAGCGGACGGCAAATAAGTACACAACTTCACAGAAGATGACAAAACTGTAAGATTCAGATAATGATATTGTCATGTGGATATGGTATGATAATATCAAAAGAACGGGAGGTATCGTTATGGAATTATTAAAAGTTGAAGATCTTTGCAAGATATACGGAAAGGGTGAAAATGAAGTCAGAGCCGTTGACGGAGTATCGTTCAGTGTGCCGAAAGGTCAGATGGTAGCCGTCGTCGGTGCGAGCGGTTCTGGAAAATCGACTCTGCTGCACATGATAGGTGCAGTTGACCGTCCGACTTCGGGAAAGATCTGGCTCGACGGACAGGACGTTTTTCAGCAGACCAACCGTGAACTGGCCATATTCCGCAGAAGGCAGGTCGGGCTTATATATCAGTTCTACAACCTGATACCTGTGCTGACAGCCGAGGAGAATATCACTCTGCCGCTTCGCATGGACGGCCGCAAGCCTGATATGGAACACCTTGAAAAAATCCTTGATATGCTTGGTCTCCGGGAGCGTCGGAATCATCTTCCCTCGCAGATGTCCGGAGGTCAGCAGCAGAGAGTTTCAATCGGAAGAGCTTTGTTCACATCGCCGCAGGTGATACTCGCAGATGAGCCGACAGGAAATCTCGACAGCAAAAACAGCTCTGAGATAATGGAACTTCTCCGCCGCTCCAACCGTGAACTCAAACAGACCACGATCATCATCACTCATGACGAACATATAGCTGAACAGTGTGACAGGATAATCGTTCTGAGCGACGGCAGGATCATTTCAGATGAAGCAAATACTTTCCTGAAAGGAGCTGAGAGCGATGAGATATGAGAGTCTCCTTGCCTCACGGTATATAAAGGCACAGAAACGTCAGTCCGTCTTCACTGTGATAAGCATAGCTTCCGCTGTAGCTGTACTCACGATGATATTCCTGCTCTACAGCGTCTATATCGACTGCAGCAGAAGAACGGCATACAGTTCCAAGCCGTTCCACCTCGCTGTACATGGACTTACAGAAGAACAGGCAGAAGCTCTGGTGGAAGATGATGCCATACGCAGCTTTCAGCTCGACTTAGAAAAGGACGACAAAGCCTTTGCCTGCATACTCTTCGGAAAAGATATAGGCGACAAGGATATCTGGCTTCAGGATCATCTTGAAAAAATAGGTGCATCTGAACTTTTTGCAAAAGAAAAATACGAATGGAACACAAAGCTCATGCAGCTCGACTCCATAGGCGATGAAGCAAAGTTTTATAATCTGCGGATATTCTGCCTTTTCTTCGGATTTGCTGTAATTATCGCATTTGCTCTGCGGCTCGTCATAGATACGGCATTTGAAGTCTCGTCGAAAGAGCGTGAACGTCATTACGGCGTGCTTCGTTCGATAGGAGCGACACCGGAACAGATCGTCCGGATAATAACATCAGAAGGACTGCGGCTCTGCATGATCGCCGTTCCGCTCGGTCTGGCTGTCGGAACGGGACTTGCTTATCTTATGTATCATTCACTTCTTGCAGCGGGACTGGCACAGCTTTTCCAGGGAATGACGAATGCAAAGCTCAGCCTGCCTTTCTCCGTTGATATCAGAATGCTCCTCATATCTGCAACTGTAGGTATCATCTGGGTTTTCCTGTCGGCATACGGAGTAGGTATGCGTGCAGTCCGCAAAGCACCGATGGAAACGATAACGACTCGTGAAAGTGACGTTAAGAAGATAAAACGCCGCTCGCTTTCCGGTCTTCTGTTCGGTGTCTCCGGAAGCCTCGCTTCACGAAATGCAAGACGGCAGAAAAAGCGGTTCAGAATAACTGTTCTGACGCTGACTGTTTCGATAACGATGTTCGCATCGTTCGTGACACTCGTTGATTCGGCAGAATATGCTATCATCAGGACAATAGATTCCAACGTCTATGACTGCGACTTTATAGTTCAGCTCAATTATACGGACAGCGGCTCTTACAAGGAGAGCGAACAGGAGATAAAGGACAGTGGACTGTTCAGGGATATCGGCATCTCGATGCCTTTATTCGTCAGGGATAATGACTCCGGTGTGCGTTTCATAGTGGAATACGTCAACAGGGAGAGCTACAGAAAAATGTTCGGAGACGCTCCGCCTGTAAGCTATGAGGAACTCGTTTCCTCCGGCGGATACGTCTGCGACCTCAACAGTGACAAATACAAGGAACTCTCATCTTCTCTGGAAAAAGGCTCGCTCAATGTCTCGGTGAATACTGCGGCCGTTTATGCTGACGAAAATGACAGCGAACCGGTCAGGCGGAAAAAAGAAAAAAAGGAGACAGTCAGCATTGATCTTGCAGTAAAAGCATCAGGTCATGGAGTAAAAACTTTCTATGCCGTTCACAGCACTCTGATAGGTGCGGAGGAGACTTACGCTGATATCAGCCGGAAATATTTCAAAGATGACCGGAACAGACCTGAATGTTATGTCACATACTCCGGCAGCGGTTCTCTGAATTCCGCTGATGAAAAGATAATGACAGACTGGTTTGAGGAACACAGGGATAATATCGAAGTCACCGAAAATATCTACCGCATAAGACGCACCATACACAATGTCATCTCATCGATAAGGACTTTCGTGCTTATGCTGAATATCCTCATCGCAGTAATGGCACTTATCGATCTTATCAATATAATCCTGACCGGTATAGCAAACCGCCGGGGCGAAATGGCTTCTCTGCAATGCGTCGGAATGACGGACAGACAGCTTGCGGGCATGACTGTTATCGAATGTCTGCAATTCACGGGAACAGCACTGATGATATCGCTCATTCTGTGTGCAGTCCTGATATTCGGCACGGAAACGATAATGACTTCCCTTATAAATTCATTATATCCTGACGAAAACGATGAGATACGGAAATCGATGCTCGACCTGATACATTTCGACCATGTTATACCGTTTGTCCGCTGTACAGCGGCATCTGTGACGGCATTCGCAGCAGGCTGCACTGCATCGCTCATCATGCTGAAAAAGCAGGCTTCAGACAGCCTTTCCGAACAGATACGTGGCTCGGAGATACAGCTCGACCTGAAAAAAACGCATCTATTCCGGAACTGCCTTATCGCATTGGCAGGTGCAGCACTTCTCATTATCGCAGGACTTCGCACCTACAGTGTGATCTCATATCACAAAGACCTCAAAGCCTATGAAGAGGCAGGCTATCTGCATCTTGTAAAGACGGACAGCGGCAGAATGAACGTCTACCGCACCGGTGCAGAAAACGGAAAACACACTATCGTCGGCATAGCCGGTCTTGGCTGCAATGATTTTCCTGTTATGACCGAGGAACTCAATGAACTGCTCGGAAAGGATAATACCATAGTCTATCCCGATCATGCAGGCTATGGATTCAGTGATGATTCGGACAAGCCGCAGACCGTCGAACAGGTCGTCAGCGATATGAGAGAAGCTCTTAGAAACGACGGTATCAAAGGCCCGTATATCCTCATGGCACATTCATACGGCAGTTACTATGCCCTTTACTGGGAAGCTGAATATCCTGACGAGGTGGAAGCAATAGTCTTTTTTGACGGAACTACTATTACGGAAAAAGATGTATGGACGACTCACATGACCGATATGTTCTATTCGGAAAAGTCTTTGAGAAAGGATATCCGGCATGAACAGGTCAGGGAATGGTTCGGGTTTGACAGGTTATTCCCTGCCGGACACAATGAAGATGAGATAGCTTACGGTACAGCTATATTTTCAAAGGAACAGCTTGAACTTTCGGATATCTGTGACCGCAAACTCTATACATCAGCCCTTGTCTCAGAGATCTTCCTCGAAAAGCAGGAAACGGAAAAACTCCGCAGGCTCATAAAGCCGACCGATACTCCCAAGCTCTATTTTTACACTATGCCGCTCAGTATGGAAGATTCCGTTGTATCATACAGGCTCATGGAAGCAGACTATGCGGCAGCAGGGAAAAAATTCACCGGCACTCCCGAAGAAAATGCCCAAAATGACTGGAACATGAACGGCTGGTACTATAAGAGACTGTTCAGCTTCGACATAGAGCCTTTTGCGGAAATGATCGGAAACTGCCGCCTTGTATCCTGTCCCGGCGAACACTCCATAATGTACGCCCAGCATCCGCAGGAGATCGCAGATACGATACTTGACTTTATTGCGGAAAACGACTGACATCATAATAAGAATCATCATCTGCCTCGGAGCATTTACACAGCTCCGGGGTATTTTTTTGCATAATAGTATCGATATGAACGCTCCTTCTGTGATCTTTATTTAATAAACAGATAAGAAATAAATAGTAAACGGATAAGAAATAAATAGTAAACTGATAAAGACTTTTCAGAAAATGTGGTGTATAATAAAAGCATGGAAAAACAAACTTCTTACCGCTGACAATGGAGGTATAAAATGAGTACGATACTGCACACAGATAAGCTTTGCAAATCATTTTCAAACGGAAGTATCCAGCAGCACGTCATAAAGAATCTTGATCTTGAGATCATGGAAAAGGACTTTACTATAATAATGGGTGCGTCCGGTTCAGGCAAATCCACACTGCTCTATGCACTGTCCGGAATGGATACTCCGACGCTGGGAAGCGTTTACTTCGCAGACAAGGATATATCGAAGTACACGAACGATCAGCTCGCAGTCTTCAGGCGTGAAAACTGCGGATTCGTCTTCCAGAGCATATATCTGCTCGAAAATATGACAGTCTTCGATAATATAATGACAGGAGCTCTCGTGGTACAGAAGAACAGCCCCGAACTCGTCAGAAAAGCCGGCACGCTTCTCAAAAAAGTCGGCATAGGCGAAAAGCTCTGGGACAAGTATCCCAATCAGCTTTCAGGCGGTGAATGTCAGAGAGTCGGCATCGTCAGAGCTGTGATAAATGAGCCGAAGATACTTTTTGCTGATGAGCCGACAGGCAGCCTTAACTCTGCTTCGAGCTGTGATGTTCTTGATATATTCACGGAACTCAACTCGAAAGGTCAGAGCATCGTAATGGTAACACACGACCTGAAAACAGCTCTCAGGGGAAACAGAGTGATATATCTCCGTGACGGTGCGGTCATTGGCGAACATCATATGTCTGCGTTCGGCACAGATGATATCAGCGTCAGACAAGGCGGATTACAGAGATTCCTTGATGATATGGGGTGGTAATATGAATAAGATCCTCAGACTATCTTTTGCGAATATAAAAAAGCACAAAAAGCAGACTCTGCTTCTTATGCTGCTGATCGTGTTCTGTATGGCAATCATGGCTTCGGCAATATCAGGAAGTTTCGATATGAAGAGCATTTTCCCCCGTGCAGCCGATGAGTATGCTGTACATAAGAATATGATC
>CADBQF010000209.1 GCA_902796705.1 Ruminococcus flavefaciens | reverse complement strand
TCTGATGAGGACGGCGTTCATGTAGAGTTCTGCATTTAAGCCGAAAATAAGCCAAAAATTCAATTCATAAGGTATTCATCTGGGCAGCCCGGTATACATCACATGGGAACACAATCAGAAGATACAGAAGGCTCTCGGATACGCAAGAGAAGAAAACTGCATTCCATACGATATCAACAATCAGATATTCAGCGATATGAAAAATCTGAAATAAATATCTGTGCGTGCCTTGCTATTTCTGTATTTTTGTGTTATAATATGAAATAATACTAATAATTTCGGGAGATATCTATGAAAAACAATATATTTTTAGGATTTGCACTTCTGTATCGTCCTGAATGGGATACGGAGAGATTTATAAAGCATCTCAGGACACGCTGGAATATTATTCCGGAAAGTATCGACGTTAAAGATCAGATAGTCGTTTTCGACTACAGCGGAGCTGTTGTTTCTGTCGCTTTTATACCTGAACGTGTGCCGAACGATGAAGCAGACCAGAATGCGATATTCAATTATATGTGGAAAGATGCCGCTGCGGAAACACGCAGGCATACAGCACAGGTAATAATATCAGTCAATGCAGGTACGATGTCCGCCGCCGATGCCGGAAAGCTCTTTGTGAAAACTGCGGAGTCATGTCTTGACAGCGATAATGCAGCAGGATTATATATGAATGGTTCAGTTTATGAGCCGGCTTTCTATATCAGGGCGGCTTCTTTAATGGACGACGGAGAATATCCCGTTCACGCAGTTATATGGCACGGACTTGCACAGAATGATGACGGTTCGATAAGAGCCTACACATCGGGACTGGAAAACTTCGGCAGTGATGAGATAGAAGTCCTTGACTGCCACGATTCGCCGCTTGAACTTCTCAATTTCGTCACCGGGATAACATCATATATAGTGGCGACAGGTGCAGTAATGAAGGACGGCGAAACTATCGGCTTCTCGGAAGACCAGAAGCTCAGCATAACAAAGTCAGCATCGGTCGAATTTGACGGCAGGGAATCCCTGAAGATAGAATACCCCGGAAACTGACTATGATTTAAGGAGGATACATATGGGACTTGATATATACGCAGGTACACTTACAAGATATTATTCACGCAGTTGGAAAACGACAGAGGAAGAATACGTTTCAGGAAAGGAAGACCTCTATTCCCACCTTCGTGATTACGCTGACGAAGACGATGAGCCGCAGCTCACTCCGGAGCAGGCAGAAGAACTGATCAGCACATGGCAGGAGAGCCTGGTGAACGTTCTCAATGAAAATGGCATCGATATCAAAAAATGGAACGAAGATGCAGAGTCACCCTATTATACAGATTCTCCCGACTGGGAAGCATTCGGTGCATTGCTCCTCATCTCTGCCGGAAAGATATATGATGTCCCGGTAGAATTGCAGGTCGAAAAATACTGGCAGTTCGGTGAACACCCGCTCATCAAGCACGCACTTAATGACGAGAATCTCAATGGTACGCTCTTTTCCGGAACTATCATGTGGCTGCCCGATGAAAGACCGATGATGTTCCAGGGCCCTCTCCCGTCAGGAGAAGCTACTCTCTACGGTACGTCAGGCGGACTTAAAACAGAGCTTGAACGTCTTAACGAGATACTCTGGGAAGCAGACGAGGAAACGATCATAAGCTGGAGTACGACAGAAGGCCACCCGGCTGAGACAGAGCTTAAAATAGGCGAACTCATTTTTGAGGCCGGGTTCGGTGAAAACACGAAATACAGCACCGAATCGCTTGCAAAGCTTGCATTTTCGATACTCTGGCAGGCAGCATCCTATTCACTCGAAAACGGAGTCCCGGTCGTAATGGATTTCTGACAGATCGAATACTACAAAAGTCCGGAATCAGGAAAGCTGTTCCGGACTTTTGATATAGAAGGAGATGTTTGCTATGTCATCAGACATAAAGATAATTACGGAGCTTCCCCGTGATGAATATACAGAAATTATCTATGATGATATCTGCTTCGGACAGCCGATAAATGCTATGAATCCCGAAGATGTGACCAAAGGCATCAACAGGGCGATAGAACTCGATGAACAGTCAGGCTTCCTTGAAGGCGTATCGGAAAGGCTCAGGCAGCTCGGCATAGATTGTACTCCCGGTGATACGGAGATAATGCTTGCCGAGATAAGGCGGAGATATAAGGAGATACTCGGCTTTCCCTGTCCCCGTACTGTTCAGGAGTGGATAAAAGGCACGACACCCGGCTTCACGAACCGGAGGAACAATTACGATCTCTGCTATGCACTCGGAATGGATTTCCGGCAGACGGTCGAATTCTTTCAGAAGAAGTATCTGACGCTCCCTTTCATCGTCAAGTCAAAAGAAGATGCGGTCTTCATGTACTGCCTCTATCACAAAAAGCCTTACTCAAAAGTCAGGGAACTTCTTGATAGATCAGAGGATTTTACAGTGCTGGCAGATACGCATACTTCGACATCACAGATCGCCCAAACGATACTCAAAGAAGACGATGATGAGAAATTCCTCCGCTATCTCTCACAGCATTGCTACGGTAAAGAGCAGCAGTTCCGGCTTGCCAAAAGCATCATAAACAGAGAACTTGAAACGACGCATAAATACATAATTCGTGATCGTCCCTGTAAAGCTTCGACACCGGACAGGCTCAACAGCTTTACTATAGAGGAGCTTCTCGGATATAATTATCAGACGATCGATAAAAAGTCTGCTGACAGAAAGCTGCCGAAGCGTTTTACGTCATCGCTCCCGAATGATGTGACGCTCGGCAGGATCGTAAACGGTGAGGCGGTATCGTATGAGCTTCTGAGGAAGACTCTCATGCTGCTCAAATTCTATAATTTCTATCATGATGCAGATAACAAAGATCCGATGATGATCGGCAGCAATCTTATGGATTTTTACGATGAACTCAACGCATCGCTCGCTTCATGCGGATTCGCACAGATATATGAATGCCACCCGTTCGACTGCCTGCTCCTCTATTGTGCAAATTCCGAATTGCCCATAGAAACGCTTCATCTGGTGAGTGAACGGAATTGATTTTTATAACACTTTCCTGAAATAGTGTATAATACAAGTGAAAGGAGGTCGGTAAAATGCTTGAAAAAGGAAATAGTCTGTCTGCTGACGGCAGGGAATACACGATACTTGAAACGCTCGGCAGAGGTGCAAATACTATAGCTTATCTCGCAGAGTGCCGGCACGGTGAACTTGTTACGAAGTGTATCCTGAAAGAATTTTCTCCCAGAGATCCGGAAGATGCACAGTCAGGAAAGGAACGCTTCATCGCATCAGGAAAGACACAGAATGCTATCCGGCAGAGATCGCTGCTGAACAATCAGACTCCGCCTGTCAGCCATATATTTGAAGCGAACGGTACGGCGTATATCGATGTAGTCTGCTTCGGCGGAACGACTCTCGACAGACTCAGTCTTTCCCTGCCGCAGTATATGGCGATATGCAGGACGATAGCCCGGACTGCCGGCTGTTACCACAATTCGGGATACCTCTGCCTTGACCTCAAGCCGGAGAATATCTTTATATTGCAGAACTCTCCCGATGACACGATAACTCAGCTTGTTGAGTTCATCGATTTTGACAGCATACGTGATACACGCAGCAGTATCAGCAATGTATTTTCCTATACGAGAGAATGGGCAGCACCGGAACAGCTTGATCCGTATTCGGCAGGCAGGGTGGGAAAGGCGTCAGATATCTATACAGTCGGAGAGATAGTTTTCTATCTGCTGTTCGGAAGACATTCTACTGATTCCGAACACAGAGGCTTCTCAGAATATCCCTTTGCTGAATGTGTTGCCGCTTACCGCAGATATACGGAGCGGCCGGATATACAGTCGCTTTTTACAAGGCTTTTCCGTGGGACTATACGTTCGTCGCCTTCAAACAGATTCAGGAATATCGAAGAGGTCGTCAAGCTTCTTGACAGCATCACAGCGGAGCTTGAAAGAAAAGATCATGTTATACCGATACTGCCCGCTGTATCGCCTGACTTTGTGGGCAGAGATGAAGAACTCAGGCTCATCTCGGAAAAACTGCACAGTCATCGTGTACTGTATGTAACAGGGATCGGGGGTATCGGAAAAACAACGCTTATCAAAAAATACATATCACGCTGTATGACTGACTGCGATGTCATCGTCTATCTTGAATATGACGGCGATATAAAGCATACTTTCTGTGATGATATGCAGCTCCAGCTAAG
>CADBQF010000208.1 GCA_902796705.1 Ruminococcus flavefaciens | reverse complement strand
GAACGGCACTAACAACTGGTCAGGCAGAGGAAATGCAGAAGTCGCTGTTTCGACATCGGAAAAATACGACGGCAGAAAAGCTCTCCTCACTTCCGGAAGAACTGCTTCATGGAACGGTGCTATTCTCGAACTCGGAAGCGATCTCAAAGCCGGTTCGACCTACAGCTTCAGCACGAACGTAATGTATCCGAGCGGCGGCGATTACGATAAATTCTACCTGACATTACAGTATAACGACGAGAACGACGATCCGCACTACGACAAGATCGCAAGTGCTTCACCGCTAAAGGGCGAATGGGCTCAGCTCGCAAATCCGAATTTCACTATCCCTGCCAATGCTAAGGATATTTATATCTATGTAGAGACAGAAAAGAGCAAGGTAGATTTCTACGTTGACGAATTCGTTGCCGCAGAAGCAGGTATCACCGTGGACGGTGCAAAGGGCAGACAGTTCAACCCCGGAGATATCAACGGCGACGGTCATATCGATGTATTTGACCTTATACTCGCCAAACAGTCGATCGTTACTGCTCTTTCAAATGAAGATGCCATGAATCCGGCTGACGCTGACAAGAGCGGCGTATTTGAGGTGAACGATGTTATCCTCCTCAATCAGTACGTCCTCGGAAAGATAAAGGAGTTCCCGGATAATTCGCCCGAACCGCCTGCTCCCGTAAGCAATTTCAACTACGATCCTGCTGTTTCTTACCACGAGCCGCCGAATACGGACGAAAACTACCTCGAACCCTGCTCACAGGCAGGAAAGATCACTAAGGAGACTTACACGGGCATCAGAGGAACTAAGTCGCTCAATGTCTATACTCCTTATAATTACGATCCTTCCAAGAAGTACAATGTCTTCTACCTCATGCACGGCGGCGGTGAAAATGAGAATACCATTTTCAGCAATGATGTCAAGCTCCAGCACGTTCTTGACCACATGATAAAGAACGGCGAACTTGAACCGCTTATCGTCGTTACTCCGACATTCAACGGAAGCGGAAGCGAAGCCGGAAACTTCTGGGACGAATTCAGGCAGAGCGTCGTTCCGTTCGTTGAGGGCAAATATTCCACATACGCTGAATCAACTTCGCTCGCAGACCTCCAGAAATCGAGAATGCACCGTGCATACGGCGGATTCTCAATGGGCGGACTCTCAACATGGTGCGTGGCTGACCACGATATGGATATCGTCGGCTACTTCATGCCGCTCTCCGGCAACAACTGGGAGGGTATGAATTCTCTCACTAAGGAGATAGACAGCCTCGGATTCTCACAGAGAGATTACTTCATCTTCGCCGCTACAGGCGATCAGGATATCGCTTACGGCAATATGAAGCCCGAAATGGAAGACCTCAAGACACGTACAAAGTATTTCACCTATACATCTGATTTCTCCAAGGGAAATCTCTACTGGCTCGTCGCTCCTTCGACTCAGTACAGCAAGAAGACTCACTGGTGGGGATTCGTAAGGTGGTACATCTACGACGGTCTCCCGTACTTCTTCCATGAAGGACAGTAAAAAAATTCATCTTTTCTGAGGTCGGCACTCATAAAGACGTTTATACCTATTAACGGCGGGTACTCTCTGTCCTTCTGACGGAGGGTACCCGCCGCTGTTGGAGGAACCTTCCCTCAGAAAGGTTCTTATTTATAGGCAGCAGGTGAGTCAGGCGTTTCTGTGAGTGAAAGCGTAGACTGAGGGTATTATGGTGATAACTCCTACAGAGACCATGAGTGCGGTGAAGAAGAACACGTCACCTGAACCGGCGGCTTTCATCACGATAGTCAGGACGGCGAGAACGATGCCTGTCAGGACGGTGATCTTTCCGGCGAATCTGTGAGTCAGGTTCCAGCAGTTTTTATTTTTGAGAGTCCAGGGAAGTCTCAGGCCGAAAGCACGGTTATGACGCACGGTAGGGAAGAGGTTGCCGATGATGATATACAGCACCGAAAATACGAGCGGCATGAGCCACATGAAGTTTACAGCGGCTTTTTCTCCCGGTTTTACGTTTGTTTTCATGAGCGAATTTATGAGCCAGTTCAGAGCGATAAGAACGATCTCGATAACGGGGAGTGAAATGAAGAGAGGCTTGCTGTTTTTCTCGACATTGGCAGTTTTCTTTGCCATGAAGAGTCCGAGCGGCATGATAACTGCTATAACAACGGAGAATATCAGTCCGTTCCATTTAGAACCCTCTCCGTCACAGACCATATCCGCCGTGAAATGAGTCGGCACTTTATCCGGAAGAGCCATTATGAATACAAGTGAAACGGCAAGATTTATAAGTGACAAAACGATAAGAGCTGCTGAGAGCTTTGTGTAGGCTTTATTTTTCATGGTTTTCTCCTTTCGTGCCGAACATATCGGCAATGCCTTTCAGGAAATCCTGAAATACTGTAGTGTTGAGGCTGTATGTGATAGTCTGCTTTTCCTTTTCGGAAATGACGAGACCGGCTTCACGGAGTATCTTGAGGTGATGTGAGACAGTCGCACCGGATATCTCGAACTGATCGGAGATCTCTCCGGCTGTCATATCCTTTGTTCTAAGCATGGAGAGTATCGCTCGTCTTGTGGGATCGGACATAGCGTTCCATACGTCTTTCATTTGCAGTACCTCCTTTGTATTTTGATGAATGTCTAAATAAACCGGTTTTAAAAAGGCGGTATTTTGATATCCGTCTAAATATATATTACCACATCATTTCATGTTTGTCAAGAGGTATTTTGAAATTTATCTAAATACTTCTCCGTTTCACTTTATT
>CADBQF010000207.1 GCA_902796705.1 Ruminococcus flavefaciens | reverse complement strand
GCCTTTCTGCCGGCTTCATATTTCGGAAAATACGGAAGCGAGATATCATATTTTGACCATATAAGAATGGTATGTGCTGTTGCATCTTGTTTGTATGATAATGCAAAAGAATGTGATGCAGAGATCGCAGAATACGAAGATATCAGAGATAAGAATGTATTTATGCTGTATAGTTTTGATACGAGCGGAATACAGGACTTCATATATACCATTACAAATGAAGGTGCATTGAAAGGACTGCGGGCAAGATCATTCTATCTGGAAATGATAATGGAAGTCGTAGTATCAGAACTGCTTGAAAGAACAGGATCGTCAAAGGCAAATCTGATCTATGCAGGCGGCGGACACGCTTATATCCTCCTGCCGAATACAGCATCGGTAAAAGATATCATCAACAAATTCACAGATGAATTGAGAGCATGGCTCATGGATACTTTCAGGGCTTCGCTCTTTATTGCTGACGGAAGCTGCGAATGCTCAGCCGATTCACTGTCGAATATCCCTGAAGGAAGTTACAGAAACATATTCCGCACTATATCGGAGAAAATATCAAAGAAGAAAATGCACCGATATTCGGCGGCAGATATTATAAAGCTGAACACTCCCCTTTCTCAGCACGAAAGAGAGTGTAAGATATGTCACCGTTCTGACAGACTTGATAAGTCGAATAAATGCAGTATATGCAGCAGCCTTGAAAAAACAGCATCTGCAATGCTGAAAAGCGATTACTTTGCAGTATGGAAAAATATCGATGATACTTCTGATATGCCCGCACTTCCGTTCGGGCTTTTTATTTCCGCTGAAACTTATGACAGTCTGACATCATACAATAAACACGGAAGAAAACCTTACAAAGTGTTTTCAAAGAACAGGATATGTGACAGCTTTACGAATGCAGTCAGTATCTCAGTCGGCGATTATGCTTCAGCAGCGACTTTCGGAGAACTTATCAAATGTTCTCATGGAATAGAGCGTCTGAGCGTACTGAGAGCTGATGTGGACAATCTCGGACAGGCTTTTGTTTCAGGATACCCTGAAGAGATCATGACGCTTTCAAGAACTGCCGCATTTTCAAGACTTATGTCCGATTTTTTCAAGCTTTACATAAATGATCTGTTGGAAAACGGAAAGTTCCGCCTTGATGACGAACATATATCTTCTCCAAGAAATGCTGTTATCGTCTATTCGGGCGGTGATGATATTTTCATAGCAGGAAGCTGGGACGATATTATCGGCTTCGGTATCGATCTTCATGAAGCATTCAGTAAATTCACGCATGGAAGCCTGAGCATATCAGCAGGGATCGGTATGTATCACGAAAAATATCCGATCGCTGCTATGGCAAGAAACAGCGGAAGTCTTGAAGAACACAGCAAAAAGCTTGACGGCAAGAATGCTGTGACTCTTTTTGATGATTCAAACCGTTATTCTTGGGATGAATTCATAAACAGCGTCATCGGTGAAAAACTGAAGCTCATCAGAAAATATATGAATGAGAATCAAGAAAAAGGCAATTCCATGCTTTATCAGATGATGTCACTGATACGTGATATAAGTGAAGGAGAAAGACTTAATATTGCAAGATTTTCGTATCTTCTCGGCAGACTCAGACCTGATGATGAAAAGAGCAGAGATCGTGAAAAACAGAAGATATATGAGAATAAACTTGCGGTTTATCAGGAGTTTGCAGACAAATTCTATCACTGGATAAGAAGCGAAAAGGACAGGCCTCAGCTTATCACGGCTATCCGTCTGTATATATATTTAAACCGTAAAAAGGGGGAATAAAAAATGGCACCTTACGTTCAGAATAATGGTCAAAGAAATAAACAGCAATGGCGTGACGATAATAAGAAACCTGAATTTGATGCATCAAAGCTCGATGCCGCTAATTTTGCCGATATTGCCGAGGAAATAATAAAAGCACATAAAGATTTTATGGACAGAGATCCGATCAGTACAAGCCAGATAAGAAATCTGCTTGACCTTCTGAACGTTCTCAGAGAACGGCTTCGTACCGAACGTGTAAAAGAACTTACAGAAGATATGAAAGGTCAGGTACAGTACATAAAGCTGAGATTCGTATATGCCGCAGGCCGTGATAAAGACAGCAAGGGTGTAAGAGACTTTATTCAGAGAAGCGGAATGATAGCCTGCCTTGATACTGTCAAAGATTCAGTAAAGCAGTACGAACTTGTCTGCAAGTATATGGAAGCACTTGTGGCATACCATAAATACTACATCAACAAGTAACAGGAGGAGAAGGATATGTATGCAAAACTGGTAATAAACGGGAAAATTGAAACTGTGACAGGTCTCCATATCGGCACGGGAAACGGATATTCGGCTATCGGTGCCGCTGATTCTCCTGTTATACGTGATATAAAAGATCATCTTCCGATGATACCCGGAAGCAGTCTTAAAGGCAAGCTGCGTACTCTTCTTGCAAGAAAATACAGTGCATCGGCAAAAAAGCCTGATGAAGACAGTGATGATATCAAAGACCTGTTCGGTTCGATGAAAAAACGTGGAAAACTTATATTCAATGATATGTTCATTGATCGTAAATGTATCGAAGAACTTCGTGAAACAGGTGTTTACAGTACCACAGAAGTCAAATTTGAAAACACGATAAACAGGCTGTCATCAGTAGCAAATCCAAGACAGATCGAGCGAGTTATAAGAGGCTGTTTGTTTGATATGCAGATAATATGCGATGTCACTGAGGAAAGTGAGGCTGAAAAAAGCATCGGACTTTTGTCTGAAGGAATGAGCCTGTTGCAGCTTGACTATCTCGGCGGAAGCGGTTCAAGAGGATATGGCAGGATAGCATTCAGAGATCTTGAGGTAACCTGTATATCAGGTGAGATAAGCGAAAAAGTGTTGGAGAATTGCAGTTCTTTACTGAAAGGTGTTGAGGCTGAATGAAGTATAAAATAGTCAGACTCAGATTTGACGGAGATGTTCATTTCGGTGAAGGAATGCTTGAAACGTCCGGAAATAATATACCGGCAGATACGCTCTTTTCGGCGTTATGCTGCGAGATCGCAATGGGCGGAAATGCTGCGGATATCGAAAAACTTGCTGCTGATGCAAGAAACGGAAAGATGAGGATATCCGATACCTTCCCTTTCAGCGGACAGACACTTTATCTGCCACGGCCGTATATTTCAGTAAAAGCCGATAATGATGAAGGAAATTCAGTAAAAAAGAAAGCTTTCAGAAAGCTGAGGTATATCCCGGAAAAATTGTATGATACTTTTCTCAAAGGAAAATTCACATATGAGGAATGCAGGAAAACGCTCGATGATATTTCCGGGATAAGCGGCTCTTCACTTTATGACCATGTCGCTGTCAGAAGCGGAGATGAAGATCCTGAGCCTTATTCCGTCGGCAAGGTAAGATTCAGAGACAACTGCGGCTTGTGGTTCATGCTCGCAGCATATGATGATATCCTTATGTCTGAATATGAAGATCTGATATATTCTGCCGGACTCAGCGGGATAGGCGGCAAAAGAAGTTCAGGCTGCGGCAGGTTCACTCCAGAATTCTGTGAAGTATCCGGAGAACTGCTTGCAAAACTTGAAAATAATGACGGAAGTGCAGTTTCATTATCTGTCTGCCTTCCGAAAAATGAAGAAATAGAAGCTGCCCTCGAAAATGCTTCGTACAGTCTGATAAAAAGAAGCGGTTTCGTTTATTCTGAAACATATTCGGATACACCGCATAAAAAGAACGATATCTACGTTTTCGGATCAGGCTCATATTTCGGAAAACGTTTTGCCGGTGATGTTTATGATGTTTCGAGCGACGGAAATCACAAGGTATACCGTTATGCTGTACCGCTGTTCATGTCGATAGGGGGAAGTGCATGAAGAAATATTATTCTCTTACAGTCAAAACTTTAGCCCCTGTCCATATCGCATCGGGCAGGAAAATTAACAAGCTGGAATATGTTTATTCCAAAGACAGCAAAACCGTCTATGTTATGGATATGATAAAGCTTTCGGATCATTTCGTGAAAAGAAAACTCATGGACGTTTTTATTGATCGTATCCAGAGAGGCGACAAGACATTTTCGCTGTCATCGTTTCTTAAAGAAAAAGCTGTCACTGAAAATGAGTACAGACAGTTTGCGGCATACAGTTACAGGAATGATAATATTTCTGCATCACCTAATCAAATGGAAATACAGGGATTTATCAAAGATGCCTATGGCTTTCCGTACATTCCGGGAAGCAGTATAAAGGGGGCATTGAGAACAGCAATAGCATATGACGAGATCATGGCTCATCATGAAAAGTATTTGCAGATATCACGCAATATAGCATCGAATTTCAATGATAACAAAAGACTGAATTACTATGAAAACGAATTGAAAACAAATATATTCCATACTCTGAAAAGAAAGAAAAAGAAAGAAAACGGTAAAGAGATAGTTCTGCATAAAGATATACTTAATGACTGCATGGCCGGATTTCTCATAAGTGACAGCCGTCCGGTACCTAAGGAAAGCCTGATACTCGGAGAAAAGACTGATCTGCAAATAAACGGCGATACACACACCATTAATATCCTCAGAGAATGTCTGCGTCCTGAAACGGAAATAATATTTGATGTTGTCATCGATGACGAATTATGCGGATTCAGTGCTGAAAAGATCGCTGAAAGCCTGAAATATTTCTATGAGGATTATAACAGCGTATTCCGCAGTATCTTTATCGATGAGGCAGGAGGTACGGTATATGAGCCTGAAAAAGCTGAAAACAGCGAGTACATCTACCTCGGAGGCGGAACAGGTTTCCCGTTGAAAAGTGTGATGTATT
>CADBQF010000206.1 GCA_902796705.1 Ruminococcus flavefaciens | reverse complement strand
TGAGCGTCCCGTCAGGGGAAATTTTACGCTGAAAGTTTTAGGAAAGGGGTTTGGGGAAGAACCCTTTTTCAAAAGGGTTTTCCCCAAAATAAAAATGTATTACTCCAGATCGTAAACGAAATAAGGCGTGAGGGCGATATCGGCTTTCCAGTCGCCGTTTATGTGGAGTACATAGAGGTAGCCGCCCTCCAGAGAGAATTTATAAGCCTTGTCCACCTTATAATGTGACCGCATATTATCAGCGAATTCGCCCGATTCTATCAGCTTATTGACATACGGCAGGATCTCGTCGCAGTTCTCGCCGTCCTTTACGACAGTTCCTATCGATTTGAATATCTCATAGAAAGCACCTGTCGCATCGAACGAATCCTTATACTCCTTGATGAGCGTATCGGAATCTGCCATTTCGCCGTTAGCCTGAAAATAGAGCATATCGATATCGCTGTACTTGACGAGCTTTCCGACACTCTCCTCACTTATGGCTTCTGCAAAGCCCACAGCCGCAGTCTGGGCTGCAACGTAATTATTATCCGGAATGGTAGTTGATTCTGTCGGCAGTTCTGCTGTCATGCCGCCAACTACTTTTCCCTTGCTGCCGCAGCCTGAAAGGAGCATACAAGCTGCTGCCAGTAAAGCTAAACGTCTTTTCATTCAAATTCCTCCCCGGAATATCAGCCGAAAAGTCTTGAAAGGTCATCTCCTGCCGGTGAGCCGTCATTGCCGGTATAATCCTCCGGATAGCCTGCGATATACGTGCTGTCGGCTGATGCAGCATAGTATACCTGCTTGGCATCGGCTTTTCCGCCGGAGCATACAACTCTCAATGCCCATACACCTTTTGAAAGTTCATCTTTTGAAAGAGATGATGTATCAAGCCATGAGGGGAGATTTCCGGCATTGTAGTCCTTGCTTGTGATTATAACTTCGCAGTCTACCGGCTTTTCCTTCTGTGATATCACCATGAACTGTGTGTAGACTGCAACAGCACCGTTCATAGCTTCCCATTCACCGCCGAGCGAGCCGATAGTCTTTGATATCTCGATATACGGTGCGATAGCGACATCTGCCTTCCATTCGCCGTTTACACGGAGAACGTAAACATATCCGCCGTCTGCCGTGCCGACCTTGTAGGCACTGTCAACATCGAAATGCTGATCCAGATCATGTCCGAGGTCTTCAGAGCTGAGTGCCTCCTGTATGAGCGGAAGGTCTTCATCGCATTTCTCTATAGATGCCGGAGCTGTATTTCCTCCGGAAATACTCTGGTAGAACTGATCTTTCATGTCGCTCTTTTCAAATTCGTCGGAGAGCGTCTTGCTGTCAGCGACATCGCCGTAAAACACATCAAGGTCGCTGTATTTAGCGAGTTTTTCCGAATCACGGGCCTCAACAGCTTCTATGAAAGCGTCGTAGACTTTCTTTACCTCTGCGGCTTCGTCGTCGAGGTCGGTAAGGTCAGCCGAAGCACCTGTGCCGGTCTTTTTGCTTCCCGAAGAAGAACCTGATGCCTTGGTAGTTTCAGTTTCTTCCGACTCTGTAGTTGTCTCTGCCTCAGAAGTCGTTTCAGTTTCAGTCTCAGTCTTCTCCTCATTTTCTGATGAAGTCTCAGTTTCAGCGGAGATGCTGCTCTCGTCGGTCTTCTTTTCTTCCTTTTCCTTAGATGAATCGTTATTTCCGCAGCCTGCAAGAAGCATAGCTGCTGCACATACAACTGCTGTTAATCTTTTCATATTATCCTCCATTATGAATACTTGAACTGACCGTGGCCGATGAATTCGCATATGAGCGAATCGGGTGTAACGAATTTCTTATCGAGCGGTGTAAGAGCTTCAAGCACCCTGATGACATCTTTGAGTTCCTCAACATCGCTCATTTCCTTTAGCTGACTGAGCAGAGAGTTTCTGTAAACGCTCATCTCGTAAGCCGAAAATGTATCTACATCGAAATCAGAGCGGTACTTGTACGGCATTATGTACTTGTTCTCGCCCTCCTCAACGCTCCTGAACATATTCATCGTCTCACGGAGCGAACGCTTGCGGAAATTCTTGTCACGTATCATTCTCCTCATGAGTCTTACTTTCGACGGGTGGAGAATGATATCCTCATGCACTATACGTGTACGGACGCTTATGTAGATCTTGGATATCATGCTGTCCGGAACGGTTATA
>CADBQF010000205.1 GCA_902796705.1 Ruminococcus flavefaciens | reverse complement strand
GGAGAACGTTGCTAAGACTACTGAGCTTGTAAACGCTGCTCACCACCTGGGTCTTTCTATCGAGGCTGAGGTTGGCGCTATCGGCGGCGAAGAGGACGGAGTTATCGGTAAGGGCGAGTGTGCTGATCCCGATGAGTGCAAGCAGATCGCTGATCTCGGCGTAGACTTCCTTGCTGCTGGTATCGGTAACATCCACGGTGTATATCCTGCAAACTGGGAGGGACTCAGCTTTGAGACTCTCGAGGCTATCAACAAGAAGGTTGGCGATATGCCTCTCGTACTCCACGGCGGCACAGGTATCCCTGACGACCAGATCACAAAGGCCATCTCCCTCGGCGTTGCAAAGATCAACGTTAACACAGAGTGCCAGCTTGTATTCGCAGAGGCTACAAGAGGCTACATCGAGGCTGGCAAGGACCAGCAGGGCAAGGGCTTTGACCCCAGAAAGCTCCTCGCTCCCGGATTCGAGGCTATCAAGGCTAAGGTCAAGGAGAAGATGGAACTCTTCGGAAGCGTAAACAAGGCTTGATTTTTTAAAACATTAAAAACTAAAACTCCTTATCGGTCATCACAGCCGGTAAGGAGTTTTTATATATCCAGTACAGAAATAAAGCAGCACTTCTGATGAAATGCTGCTTTTTCCTTATTATTTTGTTTTTTCTATCCGGAGTTCGTAGATAGTCAGATTCTTGTATTCCATAGCTTTTCCGCCAGCCTGCATCACGAACTGAGCATCTGCATCGGTCACAGACGACTTGAATTCGGCAGAGTATGGAGTTTTTTCGCCCTTTGAAACGAAAGTATCGCTGAAATACACCGTGCCGTCTTTTCCTCTGATGATAACGGGTATCTCAGCCCCCTCCGGAGCGGTAGCCTTGAAAGTTATGTTATACTCGCCGTCCTTTTTGATGCCGATGCCGGAGACTACAGCTTCAATATCGTCGATAGAATCTCCGCCGCTCACAACGTTTATCCAAAGGGATTTGTCGTAGTCGGAGAAATACTTTGCGGCATTTGCATTGTCGGCGGAATTTATAACAAGGTCATATGAAGCGTCAGCGGCAACGTCAAGGCCTATCTGGTCTGATTCTATGCCGAGTACCTGACATATCTTGTCAGCGAGGATATAGGCATTTTTCTGCTGAGTGACAGCGGACGGGTGCCAGTCAGAGCCGTATCCGTCGGAAGCACTCTGGACGGGGGACATATAGCAGGTGACTTTCTTGTCGCCGGTCTCCTTGCAGAAATTTGCGACAGCTTCCTCGATGAGAGGATATTCGTCTGTACAGCCCATGATACCGAGCGTGCAGATGATATGGGCATCGGGATTATTTTTTCTGACATCAGCGAGGAAGTCGGCGTACTTCTCGACGAATTCGCCCTTTCTCTCGTCGAAGTCCTTGTCGATGTAGGAAGAATCGTTCGTACCGAGGTTGATGACAACGACATCATTCGGAGCGGCACTGAAATCCCACGGCTTTGCATATTCCGTGAACGAGCCGATATTCGGGTAATAAGGCGGAACGAGGCTGCCTGTGTTCTTCACGCCGTCGCTCGTATAGCCGGAGATGATGCCGTGTCCGCTGTAGCAGACAGCACTGTAGTCAGCACCGAGCTTTTCTGCTGTGAGATAAGCATATGACTTCATGAAATTCTCAGTAGAGGTGCTGAAAGATTCGTAATTTGAAGCACCTTCGACACCGTATCCGCAGGTGATAGAATCGCCTATGAATTCTATCTTCAGATCCTTAGCCGGAGTAGGAGCGACAGGCACGCTGCTGTCAGAATAAACAGATATATCCGATACGCCTACAGTACCGTTATTTGCCTCTGACAGGTGGATCACCTTTACAACGCTCGTGCGGTCGGTCTCGCCCTCGAAGAGCTTTATCTTCTTTGAACTTACGCTCATGATCTCGTCTGTGAGAAGCTCACCGTCTACGAATACAGCGAATCTTGGTCTGTACTTCTCGTCGTTGTTTATGGCACTGTCGCCTTTTATCGTGATCTCAGCCGAGCGGCCGCTCACTGTGAACTCAGCGGCACTTCCGCTCTGGACGAGCCACATAGTCTCGCCGTCGTAGTAATTTCTGCCTATGTAGCGGACATTTTCCTCAGTCGCCTTTACAGAGGAATCTGTGAGTTCGCCTTTCTGTGCCAATGACTGTTTCATAAGGATAAGGTCGAAAACGTCAACTTCGCTGTCTCCGGTCAGATCCATATCGTCAGTCACTTTTCCCTGACCGTGGATAGCTTTCAGCATATCTTTAGCATCAGAGACAGTATGATTTGCTGCCGTATAAGCCACTGTGCCTGCGACTGCGACGGCTGCTGCGGATATAATTATCTTATTTATCATCCGATACACTCCCTTTCAAAAAGTTACTTTTATTATAGCGTACTCTTTTTCGATTTTCAAGTATATCGCAGAAAATTCACAAAATTCGGTCAGATTGTCCTGTATTGCTGTAATTTTTGTAATAAGGGCGATATTTAAAGAATAATTATTATAAAAAACACATGGAGGCGATCATATGGATAAAAAGGATATAGAAAAGTACAAACACGAGATGATGTCACTCCCGACTTTGCCACTTGTCCATAACAAAACCTCCTCAAAGAATTCTCTGAATCGCCGTTAAATCGGCGATTTTCTATTGACAAATCGCCTTGAATGTGGTACAATAGAGAGTAGAGCTATAAGAGCTATTTGAAAAGAGGTTTTACTATGTATATCGCAGTATTCAAAAATAATGGCAAGGATTACCTTCGCCTGATGGAAAGTTATCGCACCAAGAGTGCGAACGGAAAAGTTTCTATTCGCAAAAGAATCATTCATAACATCGGTCCTCTTTCCAAATTTGATGACGGTGAACCTAACTTTCTTGAAAGGCTGCGTGAGTCATTCCGGCTTGGTAATCCGATAATTCCGGAGCTTGAAGAATACACAGGAAAGAAGCCTCCGATTGAAAAATATACGATCCGTTTGCAGGAAGGTGATCCTGAATGTGTCGGTCATCCCCGGCTGTATTCCCATGT
>CADBQF010000204.1 GCA_902796705.1 Ruminococcus flavefaciens | reverse complement strand
TAGCAGTTTTCTCGAAAGGCGTATCACGGAACTTTATCTCTGCGATGCGGCGGTATTCCGGGAGAGCCTGATTCATCTGACGCATATCCTCACGGATATCTTCCTCATATCCTTCATCGGAGAATATCTCCGCCGTGAGATGACCTCCGCTGCTGCGGACGATGACTTCCCGCACGCCGGGGAATGCCTTTATCTTCGATTCCGTCTCCTCCGGAGAGATGTTCTCACCGCTGCTGAGGACGATGATATTCCTCTTTCTGCCGGTGATGACCATTCTGCCGTTTTCGTTCACGCTTATGATATCGCCTGTGTGATACCAGCCGTCCGTGATGACTTCCGCCGTCTTTCCGCTCATGCCGTAATATCCGGACATGACATTAGAGCCTCTTACAAGAAGCTCGTTATCGTCTGACTTTACTTCACAGCAGCGAAGCGGCTCTCCGATGCTTCCGTCATACGGATCGTCGCAGTACGATACAAAAGGCGAACACTCCGTGGAACCGTAGATGTTACCAAGTGCTAACCCTACATCATAAAACTGCGATGCAAGTTCTCCGTCAAGCACCGCTCCTGCTGTGTATAATTTTTTTGCATTCTCTCCGAGGAAAGAATATGCCTTCCTGTAATGCTCACGCTTTCCGGAAAGATCGCCCTCAAAGCCGCCGAGGGAATATCTTTCTATGTCTTTGCGGATCATCTTCATGAACATCTCCAGCTCCATAGGGACGGTGAAGATGCACTCCGGCGAGAGCGTCATCAGCAGCCGGAAGAATTCCTTCGTGTCAGCCGCAATGGTGATCTCCAGTCCGCTGTTAAACGGCAGGAAGAAATTTGCTCCCCACGAGTAAAGATGATTCACCGGCAGCGAGAATATCACCTTTCCCGATACCTTGCAGACCTCCGCAAGAGCCGTGAAGCTTTCGGTGATGTTTTTCTGCGAGAGCATCACGCCGTTCATATTTCCCGACGTTCCCGATGTGTATACTATCATCGAAATATCGCTCTGTGTGCTTTCCATATCGCCGCAACGGAAATCCTCATAAACCTGCATGAGTTCCTCCATGCCGGTGAGAATGTATCCGCTCTCCGCCGGGAAGAAGCCTTTCATCGCCTCGTCTGCTATGACGTGTCTGCACCCGCTGTTCTCCGTGATATAGCGTATATCTTCCCCGGAATACCTCTCGCTCACCGGAATGAGGATATTCCCCGATATCTGCACGGCAAAGAACAGCACCGCATAGTCGATGCTGTTCCTTCCGGCGACGCATATCTTTTCGCCGCAGATGCCCTTTGAGCCGAACCATTTCACGGCGGCACATATCATCTCATACAGTTCCCCGTATGTACACGCTCTCCGCTTTGCACCACGTCCCTGGACGAGTGCCGTATGGTCTGCGTATTTTCCGCATATTTTCCTTACAAGTTCTCTCATATCTCATACTTCTTCATGACGAGCATGGCATCATGTCCGCCGAATCCGAACGATGCCGATACTGCTGTTTTTATGTCACGGCTGACAGTCGCTTCCGGAAGGTCTGTGCCGAACTCCTTCGTTTTGAGGAGATTGCCGTGTATCACTGAATTCCTTAGCGAATACGCACAAACTGCCGCCTCGATAGCACCGCTCGCACCGAGCGTATGGCCGAGTATGCCCTTTGTCGAGCTGACTGTCGGCCGCTGTCCGTATTTTCCCTCAAAGTGAGCGAGCATCTCTGCTTCCATTCTGTCGTTCATGGGCGTGGCAGTTCCATGGGCGTTGTAGTAATCGACCTTGTACTGCGAGAAGATGCTGTCCATTTCCCTGTATATCTCCGCCGGCTCTTCCGGCATCATAACGATGTGGAAAGCGTCGCTGCACTCCCTGTGATCGACTATCTCCGCATAGATGTCAGCACCTCTTGCAAGAGCCGTTTCCAGCTCCTCCAGAACGAGCATACACGATGCTCCCTCGCTGAAAAGGAAACCGCTCCTCTCCTTGCAGAACGGAGCCGGTATGCCGTCCTCCGTCTTCGTCAGTGCATCTATCGCAGAAAATCCCATGAACGATGTGAACTCATCACCTGCAAGGCACTCCGAGCCGCCTGCTATGGCAGTTTTCACATAGCCGTCCTTTATCGCTCTGTAGGCATCTCCGACAGCCGTTGTGCCTGATGCACAAGCCGTTCCGACTGTCTGAGCCTTTCCGTGTGTGCCGAGTATTATCGATATCCACGCTGCGACAGAATTCGGTATCACCTGAGTTATCGCAAGGGGGAACATTCTCTTTGACTGCACCACGGGGCTTATCATGCCGTAAAGCTCGTTCATATTTGCTATGCCGCAGCCGACTGTAACGGCTGTGTCCCTGTCGAGTTCCTCCGGATCGATTCCGGCATCTTTCACAGCTTGCAAAGCCGCAACAACTGCCGCCGATGCATTGAGCGGAGCTTTTCCCTTCAATGCCCTTAGCTGAGTGGCTTCCTCTGCGACCTCTGCTTTCGGGAACGGCGAATACCAGTGTGATTTCGACCTTATGCCGTCTATCCTTGTTACGTTTATCTTCTTCTCAAAGAGCCGATCGAAGAACTGCTCTTTTCCTGAGCCTATGGAAGTTACCATGCCCATGCCTGTTATAACGACTCTCATATATCTATTACCTCAAAATCAGCATCTTCGTTGAGTTTCATTCCTGAGAGAAGCTCGCCTACCGTGGGATCGCCCTCCATTTCTCCGAGCTTGTCCTGCAAAGCTAAAACGAGATCGGCAATGGCTTTTACATTTTTGCCGGAATAATAATTCGCATCGATGACTGCACCGC
>CADBQF010000203.1 GCA_902796705.1 Ruminococcus flavefaciens | reverse complement strand
TCAACGATATATATTATATCACGGGAAAAGGGATTTGTCAAGGGTTTTTTCAAAAAAAATCAAAAAAATTTTTGAGAAGCTCGTTTTTCGGCTATATACCGTAAGTTTTTCCTGAAAAAAATTTCCGGGAGTTTCTCCGCAGCGGAAGTTTTCTCCTTTATTATAGTATATCGCCGCCGGAGTTACGTGTGCAGTATCCCCCTGCTCCCTTGATATTTACAGGCAGATATGATACAATGTCCGTAAAAGAATTATCTCAGAAAAATTTTTTGAAAATTTTGTTACACTTTGTACTCTGCCGTCGAGTAAGGTTTATGAAAGCGATCAGATGTACATCAGACAGCTTTAAAATAAATTATACATAGGGGGACCTTATGACAGATAATGAGTATAAGGCACTGCACAGCCGATCTCCGAGGGCTGCTCAGAATGCTTTATTTGACGAATACGTCAATTACGTTTATGCCATAGTTTACAACAAACTGCGAAGCTGCGGCAGAAATGAAGATATGGAAGAATGTGTCGGAGACGTTTTTGCTGCGGTGTTCCAGTTCTTCGACAGGAACGAGCCCCGTGACGGCGATCTCAAAGGAATAATCGGAACTATTGCCAGCCGCAAGGCTATCGAGTATTTCAGGCGGCTCTCACGCCGTGTCAACGATACGGTGTCTATCGATGATGAAAATTTCGCTGAGATGCCGGACTCGCAGAATGTCCACGAAATGGCTGAACGCTCCGAGATGAGGGCTATCCTGATGAGGAGCATACACAGTCTCGGTGATCCGGACTCCACTATGATAATCCAGAAATACTACTATAATATGAACTCAAGACAGATCTCAGAAAAACTCTCGATGTCGCCCGACACTGTGAGAGTCAGACTCAGCAGGGCTGTAAAGAAGCTTAAAAATCTTCTGTCCGCTCAGGGGATCGATCTGAAGGAGGGAAAAATATGAACAACAGAAAAATCGGATTTGATATACTCGAAGATCAGGATCTCAGAGGTATCGAGCTGCTCGGTGCCGGATATCCCGATGTCAGCAGCGATGCAAGAAAAAGAATGCTCCGTATAGCAAGAAAAAAATACAGTGAAGCTGTCAGAAACGGCATCGACCTCAGCTCACCTGCTCCGGCATTTGAGGACGGCTCTGTAGTCAGCGGTGTTGAACAGTACGGAAGAAAAGGCATCAGCCGCTCTGTTTACCGTTTTGTCGGTGCTGCCGCTGCTCTCGTAATTGTTGCCGGAAGCCTTCTCATGCTCCATAACAACGCCGCAAAAGTTCCGCAGCTCCCGAATCCTATCGCAGTTTCTACCGAGACTCAGACAGGCACGACTTCAAGCGAACCTGCAAATACTATCATCACAGACGATGCAGCCGTTACTGTAACGACTACTTCTACAGACGAGTCACAGACAGGCTATTCAGCAGATGCAGAAGATACTTCCACTACCACAACTTCTGTATCAGCAGCAGCAGCCGTCGTTTCAGGCGGAAGCGGAAACGGAAACGGAAACAGTCCCTCTGCTCCGGCTCAGGCAAGGGATATCCCCTCTGCTCCGGCTCAGGCAAGGGATATCCCCTCTGCTCAGCAGCAGCAGAGTGCAGCTATAGCTGCTCTTGATGATTTTGTTGCAAACGGTATCTTTGCTTTCAATATCGGATACTATATGTATGATGTAAACGGTGACGGCGTTCAGGAACTCTTCATCGAGGGTTCAAACAATATGTGTGAGATGACGTATGTATATATCTACGAGAACGGCGGATATGTCCCCGCTCCGGAGGTCAGACGGCCTTACGGTTCAACTGCATTTGAAACACAGAACGCAAATGCCATGTTCGCTGCTGTCTGCCCGGAAGAACACATCATCGAACTCAGCAGCAAAGAGGGCGGTATGTGGGGAAGCATTCTCAGGATAAACGATAACGGTCAGTGCGAGACTATCGAACTTTACTCATCTCAGGGCGTGTTCAAGAAATCAGGAGACTCCTATGTTCAGGTATCAGGCGATGAAGCATCATCTCTCTACATCAACAACAGAGAAAAATATCACTGGGTAGAACCACAGGCAGCATTCTACGCTGATTACAACAACGAATATCTCAACTGGTCAAATGAGATGTCGAGCCGTTATATCGGTGACGGATATGAACATAGTGCAAGCATAGATATACGTATCAATGATAACATGAACAGTTCACTGACACTGTTTGCCAATGTTGTCCGCACTTCATCAGGCGTATCCGAGACTTTCTATCCGGTGCAGCACGATTATGATGCCGGTTACAACACTTTCACTATCCCTTACGAATACGGCTCTGCAAATGTGGAACTTTATGCACAGTACAACAGCGGAGAGACTGTATACCTCGGATACGGTACATTTGATTTCACTGATTATACATTCAGCTACAAGACTTTCGACCGCAGCATCATCAGTACGGTACATTTCTATTATCTTTACGAGTAACATTTCAAAGGGGGCGTTCTCACAGAACGTCCCTTTTCCGTATACAGGCAATTTTCTCCTGTCCTTGACATTATGTTAAAAATAGCGTATAATATGAGATACATACGGAAACCCATTCCCTAAAAGGAGGATAACCCTTATGAACAAAAAACTCACAGCCGCTCTCTTCTCCGCTGTGGTATGCACAGCCGGTATGTGCTGTGTTCAGGCAGATGCCGCTACTGTTGACGATGTTGCGGAGGTCGCCAGAAGATACGGCTATTCCGAAGATATGATAATGCAGGGATATAATGAGTATTACGCTCACCCCGATCAGTACACCTCAGAGGACTTTGACTATGCGATATCAGAGATAGAACGCTCCGGAAGCCAGATAATAACTCCCGGCCCGCAGGTACCGGCTGAACAGCCGACTGCTCCGGCTGACGAGAACAGCGGTGCTTCATCTGAAAAGAAAGAAGAACCGGTCACTGTCGTTGCTGACGACGGCTCGTCTTTCGATAGAGTCAGCCGTGATGAATTCATCGATATGTCCTATGATGATAAACTCGCATACGTAAGGACGTTCACCCCCGAACAGCAGCAGGCTTTCATAGATGACCTATCTCCGGAAGAGTACAGGAGTATGCTCAAACAGCTCCCCTCCGAAAAGAAGCTCGATGTCGTCGATTCTCTCTCAAAAGCCGGAAACTCTATGGGACTCAATGTCAGCGTGAATGAGATAACCGACGATGAACTTTCCGTTGCTCTCAGAAACAGCGAGGGCGAACTTGTCGGCATCGCAAGTGCAGGCGTGAGAGTCGAGGACACAGGCTATGACAGACGTGGGATATTCGCCGGTGCTGCCGCTCTTTTCGCTGCTGCCGCTGCCGGTATCGTTATCGTCATGAAAAAAGCATTCGGAAAGAAAGAGGTCGTACAGAACAATGAAGAATGACAAGGGAAGCCGTATACTTCTCCATGTGCTTACTCCGGTCATAACTGCGGCTGTCTGCCTTGGTGCGGTCATACTTGCGGCAGTTCCTTTTTCGGACAAGCTGAAAGTCTATAAGAACCTCGTTTTCATGGACGATCTGAAATTATCCCCCGACAGTGCAGATTCCGGACTCGTCATCAGGGAAAATGATATCTCTACCGAACATTCCGGTGAATACAGCGATACGGGAGAAATCATACGCCCCGTTTTTGCCGAACAGTATGCCGTTCTCTCATGCAGTTCACTGGGAAATGACGTTCCCGTCTACTGGGGAAGCAGCCGTGAACTGTTTGAACTCGGTGCGTGCCAGTCGTCCGGTTCTGTTCTTCCCGGCGAGGACGGAAATACCGTCATAAGTGCCCACGAAGATACTTTCTTCTCCGGCCTGAGCAAACTCAAAGAGGGAGATACCGTGACGATCTACACAAAGTACGGAGAATTCACCTATACCGTGACAAAGCTCATCGAATTCAAGAGGACACAGAATAAATATGTCGTCCCCTCAAAGGAATCAAAGCTCACGCTGTATACCTGCAAAAAAGACGTTCTCGGCTCGTCCGATGACAGGATAGGCGTTATCTGCGAACCGGCAGAGAAAAAATTCTATAAGGAGGCAGAGTGATATGAAAAAAGCAAGTACCTACCTCCCCTCACTTATCTTATCGATAATACT
>CADBQF010000202.1 GCA_902796705.1 Ruminococcus flavefaciens | reverse complement strand
TGAACGGTATCGACTATGATGCCCTTTGTACCTTCCGGGACTTCATTGAGGAATATCCTTGTATCTCCGCTTATCGAAACGGAACTGCCGGTCATTGATGCACTGCCGTCAATGGTCACACCGTCTTTCAGCTTCACGTCAAGGTCGCCTCTTGTAAAGCTTTTCATATTGAACAAGACGACTTCCGCTGTCAGAAGTGCGAACGTTATCACCGCAGAGCGTTTCAAGAACCTGCATATCTTGTCATTTGACGTAAGATAAGGTGCAAGCACGGCAGCGAAAGGCACGATAGCAGCTATCGCCGTGACATACATTGGTATGTCCTCTCCGGTGTTGAACATGAAGAACTGTGATAAAATGCCGAGGATCACGAAAACGGAAAGTTCTGCCGCAAACACAGCAAGAAGTCTCCGCACGATCTTTCTCCTTTCAGCAGCGGCTTCTTTCTGCTTTTTTTTGCCCTCCGGCTTCGGCACAAGATGCTCCGTGCCGAGCATATATGACAGTGCGAAATATGCTGTCGGCCAGATGACAGATAAGAATATTGCTTTCATTATATCCTCCAGATAATATTAAATTTTGATACTGCCCGCATTGCATGAAAACAGGCAGATTTTCGGAGCATTATTTATTATAACATATCTATACCTCAAAGTCAAGGAATTTCTGATAATTATAGATAGATTCAACAACCATGAGATTTTTTCTTCGTGCCTTGCTATTTTTATCATTCTATGTTATAATATAAGGTAAATCAAACGGAAATGAGGTGTGTTATGTCAGAAGCTGAAAAGATACTCAAAAAGATACTAAGCGACGAAAAGCTCCTTTCAAGCAGGGCTTTCAGCAGCAAAGTCTACCATGATGAGCCTATACTCAGGCGTGCATCTCAGCTCAGGCCGCCTGATGTGCCGCAGAAGATAAAGGACATGAAAGCGATAGCATTTTCTCCGGAAGCCTACTGGAAGACAAACGCATGGCTGTTCTACACACAGGGAAAGTTCATGGAGGACTTTACGCTCGAATCCGATATCTCCGCACAGGCAGAACTCTCCTACCCTGTCTACCGTGATATGGAGACTCCGCAGCTCATAAGCTATTTTTCATGGCGTACAAAGATACGCAGGGGCGAATATGTCCACACCTGCGATACATTCACTGAACTCTACTTCAATGAGCTGATAAACGATATAGGCACATCATCGCCAGAGGATTCACAGCAGAAAATGAATGATTTTCTCCGGAATTACCAGTTCAGCGATCAGAGGGACACGACATTCCTCCGACGCCTGAAGACAGACCATGCCATATACAGCGGACTTGACAGTTCCTTCATCGCAGATTCGATAGAGATACAGACTGACAATGCGGCTGTGGTCCTTATCTGCCCGGAGGTACATACCGATGAAGAGCTTTTTGATGCCATTTGCAGACTGTCGGTATATGATATCCGCAGGTCGAGATTCTATGCAGCGGACAGCAGCTATGCTGAAAGGATAGTATGCAGCGTTTTCCGCAGCCTTACGGAGCATTTCAGACAGAACCGCAAGAGGTCGCTGTTTGAAAATCTTTTCGGAAAGATCTCGGAATGCTCGTATCACATATTTTTCGGAGCTGTACACTTTGACAGGGGCGTTTCTTCCGACAGGGAATATATCGCTTCTCCGGTAAGGAAATATGTCCTCAGCCACGGAAAATGGAGCTGCATCAAGTACAGGACGGACAGCCGATGCTCCGCTCTCGGAGATCTTATCCGCTCTATCGATGCCGCCGCAAGAGAGATAACCGGATATCAGTTCAAGCTCAGATCCCCAAGCATCACAAGAGATGTGATGAAGTTCACGCAGGACGCTGTCAGTGAGATCGAAAAGGAAAAAGCCGCCGCAAAAGCACGCAGCATCACGATAGATGTTTCGGCTCTCCAGGCGATACGCAATAATTCAGATATCACCCGTGAAAAGCTCATCGTCGAGGAGGAAGAGGAAATGCCCGTTCCTGCTCCGGTACAGGAGATATCAGCTCCGGAACGTGAAGACGATGACTTTCCCCTCAGCGGCGGTGAGATATCGTTCCTTGAAGCCGTTCTCGAAGGCAAAGACTGGAAAAGTGCCGCCTCCGCCGCCGGCTCGATGCCCTCCCTGCTCACTGATTCGATAAACGAAAAATTATACGATCTGTTCAGCGATACGGTCCTCGGTCAGGACGGTGACACACCTTTCGTCATCGAGGACTACACCGACGATATCAGACATCTTATACAAGAAAGAAGGCTTTTATGAAGATACCAAAAAGAATAGCTTCCGCTGTCATAAATTCGCTCAAAGGCGGTGTCGTGCCGAGGACAGGTCTGCCTTATATCACTGTCGGCAGAGAACTTGAGATAGACGCTCTTCTGCATGATGTGGATATAATCGCTGACGGCGGTGCTGCTTTCCGCTTCATCTCAGGAAGATACGGCAGCGGAAAGAGCTTTCTGCTCCAGACTATAAGAAGCTACGTCATGGACAGGAATTTCGTCGTTGTCGATGCTGACCTCTCCCCGGAAAGACGCTTACAGGGAAACAAAGGACAGGGACTCGCCACCTATAAAGAGCTTATCCGGAATATGTCAACCAAAACTCGTCCCGACGGCGGTGCATTGACGCTTATCCTCGACCGCTGGATAAACAGCATCAGGACGGAGACTATGGAAAAGACCGGCATTTCTCCCGAAGCTCCGGGATTCTCCGATGCTGTCGAGAAAAGGATATACGAAGTCATAAATTCCCTGAACGAAATGGTACACGGCTTCGATTTTTCGAGGCTCCTCACGCTCTATTACAAGGCTTCCGTTTCCGGAGATGATGATACAAAGGCAAAAGCCGTGAAGTGGTTCAGGGGCGAATATTCCACCAAGACAGAGGCTAAAAAGGAACTCGGCATAAATATCATCATAAGCGATGATGACTGGTATGAATATATCAAGCTCTTTGCGATATTCCTCACCAAAGCCGGATATTCGGGTATGCTCGTGCTTATCGACGAACTCGTAAATATCTACAAGATACCCAACAGCATCACACGTCAGTATAATTATGAGAAGATACTCACCATGTACAATGACACCTTGCAGGGAAAGGCAAAATATCTCGGCATCATAATGGGCGGCACTCCCCAGTGTATCGAGGATAACCGCCGTGGAGTCTACAGCTATGAAGCTCTCCGCTCCCGTCTGGCTGAGGGAAGGTTCGGCAGAGAGGGCATAAAGGATATGCTCGCCCCGGTGATACATCTCGTTCCGCTGACATACGAGGAGATGACCGTCCTCACCGAAAAACTCGCTGATATCCATGCACAGCTCTTCGGCTACGAACAGAAGCTCACGCAGGAGGACATGATAAAGTTCATTCAGGTGGAATTCGGCAGGATAGGTAC
The DNA here is from genome assembly GCA_902796705.1 of Ruminococcus flavefaciens. GTDB lineage: Bacteria > Bacillota > Clostridia > Oscillospirales > Ruminococcaceae > Ruminococcus > Ruminococcus flavefaciens_W. Next base: position 788 of record CADBQF010000202.1, on the reverse strand, counting down.
TGACAGCCATATAACTCCCCGTGAGGTCATTCGTGACCTGATAGAACTCCTTGACATACTCTACCAGAATCCGGATATCGTCCCGTCAGAGTTCATCTCCCCCGAAAAGCTCTCCTTTTCAGAGCCGGATATGAATGCACAGGCTGACAGCGAAGAATTTGCGGAGTTTGAGATATAATGGATATTTTCAGCAGATATGCACCGTTCGTGCAGGATTTCATCTACCGGAGCGGCTGGGAATCACTCAGAGCCATACAGAATGCCGCCGGCGATGTGATATTCAATTCCGACGAGAACCTGCTGCTGACGGCTTCGACGGCATCAGGCAAGACGGAAGCGGCTTTCTTTCCGATACTCACGCTCTTCTCGGAAGATATGCCGTCATCTGTGGGAGCTGTATACATCGGGCCGCTAAAGGCACTTATCAACGATCAGTTCAGCCGCCTTGTACAGCTCTGCGAAGAAGCGGATATACCCGTCTGGCACTGGCACGGCGATGTCGCTCAGTCGCACAAGAACAAAATGCTCCGTTCGCCGTCCGGGATATTGCAGATAACGCCGGAATCGCTCGAAGCCATGCTCCTGCGGAAACACGCACTTATACCGAAGCTGTTCGGTGATCTGCGTTTCATCGTCATTGATGAAGTTCATTCGCTAATGAGGGGCGACCGTGGAGGTCAGACGCTTTGTCTGATAGAGCGGCTTTCAAGGCTCGCCGGAGTCAATCCACGCCGGATAGGTCTTTCAGCTACGCTCGGAGATCCTTACGCCGCCGGAGAATTCCTCGC
>CADBQF010000201.1 GCA_902796705.1 Ruminococcus flavefaciens | reverse complement strand
ATGGAATTCCTCGTGGGACGTGCAGTTTACAATAATCTGCTCTGCCTGGGAATATACGACGAAGTGAACGCTGCTTTCAAAGAGCTTGGACTTGACCTTGCAAGCCTTGAGGAGATAGAAGATGCCGCCCTCGGAAACGGCGGTCTCGGCAGACTTGCAGCCTGCTTCCTCGACAGTGCGGCAACTCTTTCTCTCCCGCTCGACGGCTATGGTATCCGCTACAAGTACGGACTCTTCAAACAGTCGATCGTTGACGGCTTCCAGAAAGAGGATATCGACGACTGGACGAGATACGGCGATCCGTGGTCAGTCCGCTGCGATGAAGATACGGTACTCATCGAATACAACGGTCAGACCGTAAAGGCTGTTCCGTATGATATGCCCGTTTTCGGCTGCAAGACAAAGAATATCGGCACGCTCCGCCTGTGGCAGGCTGAACCGGTAAAAGAATTCGATTTCGATACCTTCAATCAGCAGAAATACCTCGAAGCTTCACAGGAAAAGATATTCGCAGAAGATATCTCCCGTGTGCTTTATCCGAACGATGACACCAACGAGGGCAAGAAGCTCCGCCTGAAACAGCAGTATTTCTTTAGCTGTGCATCTCTCACCGATATCATAAAGAAGCACAAGGCTGCCGGCAGGAGCATGGACGAACTTGCAGACTATATCTCGATACAGCTCAACGATACTCACCCGGTAATATCCATTCCGGAGCTTATCCGTCAGCTCGTTGACAACGAGGGCTGGACTTTTGAAAAGGCTCTCGACACGGCTAAGAAAGTATTCAACTATACGAACCACACCGTTATGCAGGAAGCTCTCGAAAAATGGTACACTGGTCTTGTCGAGGAGCTTCTGCCGAGGATATACAGCATAATTATCCAGATAAACGAAGCTCTCATAGCCGAGATGTACGCTGCCGATGTTGAAAAGGAAAAGATCGGCAGGATAAAGATCATCAAGGGCGATCTTATCCACATGGCTGACATGGCGTGCTTTGCATCGAGCCATATAAACGGCGTTGCAGAGATACACACGCAGATACTCAAAGATACCGTCCTCGCTGACTGGTACAGCCTGTATCCGGAGCGTTTCCGCAACGAGACGAACGGCATCACACAGCGTCGCTGGCTGGCTCTCTGCAATATGGAGCTTTCAGGCCTTATCACGGAACTTCTCGGCTCTGACAAGTGGATAACAGACCTCTCTGCACTCAAAGAGCTTGAAAAATACGCTGACGACAAAGCCGTTCTCGACCGCTTTATATCTATAAAGCAGGCAAAGAAAGAACAGCTCGCCGCCTTCATCTCGGAGCGTGAGGGCATCAGCATCGATACTTCATCGGTATTCGATATCCAGATAAAGAGGCTTCACGAATACAAAAGACAGCTCCTCAACGCTTTCTCTATCCTGTGGATATACTTCGGCATCAAGGACGGTTCAATAAAGGACTTCAAGCCGACAACGTTCATATTCGGTGCAAAATCAGCTCCGGGATACAGACGTGCAAAGGCAATAATCAAATATATCAACGAAATAGGCAGGATAGTTTCCTCCGATCCTGATACCAAAGACCTCATCAAAGTCGTATTCGTCCAGAATTACAACGTATCATACGCTGAAAAGCTCGTTGCCGCCGCAGATGTTTCAGAGCAGATATCAACAGCCGGCACAGAAGCTTCCGGTACAGGAAATATGAAGCTCATGCTCAACGGAGCAGTTACCCTCGGAACTTTCGACGGTGCGAATATCGAGATAGTTCAGGAAGCCGGAGAAGAAAACAATTACATCTTCGGTGCAAGAGTCGAGGACTTTGAGGAGATTCTCCCGAATTATGACAGCCGCAGGGTGTTCGCATCTGATCCAATGATAAAGAAAGTCGTATCATCGCTCATCGACGGAAGCGTATCTGACGGCGGAAGCGGCGACTTCCGTGAGCTTTATATGTCGCTCCTGGACGGTGCAAGCTGGCATGAACCCGATCACTACTACCTCCTCGGAGATATCCGTGACTATGTGGAGACAAAGCTCCGCTGCATAAGCGACTACAGCACCGACAGGCTCGCATTCGCAAAGAAGCAGTGGCTCAATATGTGCAACGCCGGAAAATTCAGCTCCGACAGAACTATCGCTGACTACGCTGAAAATATCTGGAATATCAAGTAATCCAAGCTGAAGCCAGCTTGACCGCTTCGTCCGCACCGGTGTTCCGTCCGGTTCTGATCTAATACAGAGCATTAATAAAATATTATACTGTTAACGTCCGGAAATATGATTCCGGACGTTTTTGTCAATAGCAATAATTACTATATTTAACTCTCGTGTATGTAATATATGTACAAAAATCTTTATACTTATTGACAATTTCATGTTGTAATGTTATACTAAAAATAATTACTGATACAATATCACCCATTACGCAAAGGAGGCGATACAGTATGCCCGGAAAGCTCCTCTCCTCGCTTGGGATAGAAAAGCAGAGCAGCTATGTAAAAAGGTATTTCTACAATACCAACATGAAGGCAAGCATATATATGTCTGTCATTGTCATCATTCTGGAGATATGGATGATAATACACATGACAAGAACTGTCTATGAAGATCATCTGCAAAGCATCTTCTGGACTATCGCTGAAAAATATTACTCGAATTATTTCGTACTCCTCAGCTCCGGAGTGCTGATGCTGCTTTACGCTCTGAGGTCGATATATAAGGAAAAAAGCAGCTTCCGGCTGAAACTGCTTGCTATCCTCCCGGCTGTACTCTGCCTTGTGGTCACTGTATTCGAGATATGGAGGATATCGATATTCAAACCGGCTCCCGACAACGGAAAAGACCTGCACAACTATATCCTGCTCCTGACTGAGAGCATCGTGCTTATCGCATTCACCATAGTCTTCATTACCGGAAAGAAAGATGTACGCTGGCAGAGCCTTACGGTCATGTATGTATTCTCGTTCGTCTGCCTGAATTTCGGCATACTCCTCTCCGCAAACGCCTATGCAAAGGGCGAACAGGTGCTTGCGTTCCTCACAATGGAACTCTTTGTGGTGTGCCTGCTGATATGGAGACCGTGGCTCGGTCTGGCAATACTCACCGGCACGTACTTCATATTCTATCTCCGGATAAACGATATGATCGCTTTCAACACCGGCGAAAAAGGCATCACCGAAAGCACTCTCATAAACGGCTTCACGATGTGGATATCTACGGCGATGTTCTGCATAGCCAACTACAACAAGACCATGAAACAGGCTCTTAAAGACGAGAACCTCGAACAGGTCAACGAACATCTCAGCCGCATCTCTGTTGAGGACGAACTCACAGGTATCCACAATATGATATACTTCCGCTCGGAAGCAGACAAACTTCTCCATTACGTGACGACCGACAAGTCAACTGCGATATTCCTTTTCTTCGATATAGAGAATTTTAAATCATATAACGAAAAATACGGCTTCCATGAGGGAAATGAACTCCTCAAAAAAGCCGCCCACCTCATAAATGACGCTTTCAGCGGCTCGCTCGTTTCAAGATTCTCCGATGACCATTTCGTCGTCCTGACGAAAGATGACGGCATCAGAGATACAGTCAGCCAGCTCGCTGACAAGATACATCTGCTCGAAGGCGAAGTCCGTCTCTCGCTCAAATGCGGTGCTTACAAGCCGGAAGACGACGAATGCGATGTCAGCCTCGCCTGCGACAGAGCAAGATTCGCCTGCAACCGCATCAAGAAGCACTACGACAGGAACTATCGTCTGTATGATAAATCGCTCGAAGACAAGTTCCACCTCAAACAGTATATCGTCAACAATATCGACAATGCTATCGCCTATGGGCATATAAAGGTATACTATCAGCCTGTAGTCTCCACACAGAGCGGAAACATCTGCGGGCTTGAAGCTCTCGCACGCTGGAATGATCCGAAATACGGTCTCCTTCCGCCCGGTGCTTTTATCGAGATACTCGAAGAACACCGCCAGATACACAAGCTCGACCGCTGTATCGTTGAACTCGTCTGCAAAGACTACTGCGAAGCCGCCGAAAAAGGTCTTGCTTT
>CADBQF010000200.1 GCA_902796705.1 Ruminococcus flavefaciens | reverse complement strand
GCCGCACAGATGACCTGCACGGTCTTTCCCAGCTCATAGCTGACACCGGTGAAACGCTCCGTGAGAGCTACCGGCTCGGTGTAATCGTACTCTCCCTCCGGCAGAGTGCGTATATGTACAAGTCCCTCCACGGTATTGGGAAGCTCCGCATAGAAGCCGAACTCCGTGACTCCGGATATCCTTGCTGTAAAACTTTCACCGATATGAGCTTTCATATATTCCGCTTTGTATATATCCTCACACTCACGCTCGATAGTTACAGCCTTTATCTCAGCCGCAGACGATCTCTCCGAGGCGTTGACCACGAAGCCGGAATATCTCTTTTCGAGCCATTTGCTGTCGTATCCGGCGAGGATATCGGTGATTATGCGGTGTATCGCAAGGTCGGGATAGCGTCGTATCGGTGAGGTGAAATGAGCATAGTCATCGAGGACAAGTCCGAAGTGTCCGAGCGGTTCGGGGGAATATTTCGCCTTTGCCATAGACCGCAGGAGCATCATATTTATCGCTTCGTACTTCTCCGTACCTCTTGCGGCTTCGAGTATCCTTGAAGCGTGTACGGGCTTGAATTCGGTAAAATGCGGACACTCAAAGCCGTACTTAGGCAGAAGCTCACGCAGAGCCTCGGTCTTTTCCTCCGGGGGAGCTTCATGGATACGGTACACGAACGGGACTTTTGCGGCACGGGCGAGTTTAGCGGCGGCTTCGTTCGCACAGAGCATGAATTCCTCTATGATGCGTTCAGCCTTTCCCCTCTCGTGGGGGAGGACATCACAGCACACGCCGTCCTCACCGATAACGAGGACGCTCTCCGATGTATCGAGTTCGGGAGCATGGCGGTCTTTCCGTCTTTTTATGAGGATATCGGCAAGCTCGTCCATGAGCGATATCTCGTTCCTTACGGCTGAATATTTCTCCGTGATATCCGGAGTCTCATTTCCGGCGAGAATGCTGTTCACCTCCGAGTAAACGCCCTTTACCCTTGACCGGATAACGCTCTTGCAGAAGCGGTAAGCGAGCATCTCTCCGCTGGTGCTCAGGTCGATGAAAGCCGAGAGCGTGAGCCTGTCCTCGCCCGGATTGAGCGAGCATATCCCGTTTGAAAGCTCTTTCGGGAGCATGGGGATAACTCTGTCGGCGTAGTAGATGCTCGTTCCACGCCTGAGAGCCTCCTTGTCCAACGCACTGTTTCCCCTTACGTAGTGCGAGACATCGGCAATATGCACGCCGAGCGTCCAGCCCTCTCTCGTCCTTGTGAGCGAAACGGCATCGTCGAGGTCTTTTGAAGATGCACCGTCTATGGTGAAAATATCCATATCACGCAGGTCTTCACGGTTATTGAAGGAATACTCCTGCACGCCGCCCTCTGATATCTTCCTTGCCTCTCTGAGGACTTCCTCCGGGAAGACAGTCTCCGCACCGTGTACAGCGAGGACGGAAGCCGCACACGAAGCCGCATGGTCAGAGCTTCCGAATACGGAAGTTATCCTCACTTTATGCTCTGCATGGCGTTTTCCCCTGTAGGTTATCTCCGCAAGGACTTTATCGCCGTTCTCGAAAGGCACGCTCCCGCTCTCGATGATGACATGATTGCGTGAAGCCGTATCCGGGACGAGATAAGGCACGCCGTCCACGAATTCGATGCGTCCCGTCATAACGGAGCTTCCGAACGAGAGGATATCTATGACTTCCCCCTCCGGCTCGCCCGAACGTGAAGCGATATCAGCGATAAGCACCCTGTCGCCCGGCATAGCACCGAGCATACATTTTCCGGGGATAAAGTATTCCGTGCCGCTGTCCGTCACAGCGAAGCCGAACGTTCTGCTCAGCCTTGTGACCGTACCCGGATACATACCCAGCCTCGAACACAGACCGGCCTTCATGCCCTTGCGGACAGTGACCGTTCCCTCCGTGCGAAGCTCATCGAAAGCGGCGGTGAAATTCGCCCTGCCCTGCTTCTTGGTGCGGCACTTGGCTTCAAGTTCGCTTATGGGCATGGTGTTCTTGTTGTATTTATGCAGGAAAGTAACTATCCTGTGCTTGTAGCTCTCGACGCTTCCGGGAGAGCTTTCCTTTTTTGAAGATGATTTCTTTTTCTCCGACATACTGACTCCTTTGCGATCCGCCGGAGCGGATATACTTATAAAATCGAAATGCCCCATGACGGGAAGTCACAGGGCATCTTGCTTACTTATCTGTAAAGATCGGGATGAGATTGACTGCAAGAACAGCGATAAAGAGCAGTATACCGAGCGTTCTAGTGATCTTGTTGAGGATAGCTTCTTTCGTTCTTCCCTCATTCTTTCCGTAGAAAGAATCTGAACTTGCACCGGTAAGAGCAGCCGTCATGCTGTCCTGTGATTTCTGCTCCTGTGAGAGACAGAGTATCGTGATAACGACACATAAGAGAAGTATTAGAATACCTCCTGCTATTTCAAGTGTGGACATTTTATATTACCTCCATACGATATATCAAAAATTATCAGCTATATAATTATAGCATATCCCGAAGGATTTTTCAAGGCATCTTTCTCGAAAAACAGTGAGAGATCGTCAGCCTGAATTTGGTGATTCTGCACAATAATGGGATCATATCCTGTTGATCTCTGTTCCCTGACGAGTCTCCTTGATCTCATAGCCGAGAGCCTTGATCTTATCACGGAGTTCGTCGGCAAGGGCAAAGTTCTTCTCCTTGCGTGCGGCTTTTCTCTGCTCTGCGAGGGCGAGGACTTCTTCGGGGATATCATTTCCGGCAGCCTCAGCCTCAGCAGCCTTAGCCTCAGCCTTGGCGATAAGGTCAAGACCGAGAACGGAGTCCGTATCCCTGATGAGGGCGAGCTTCGTAGCGGCATTCGTATCAGCCTTGAGGATATCATAGAGAGCCGTTATAGCAAGCGAGGTATTGAGATCGTTGTCGAGAGCATCTGTGAAGCCGTTTTTCAGCGTCGCATAGACGTTCTTATCGACCTCACCGGGAGCTTCCTTAGTGAGCGGAGCTATCTTCTCGATGAGCTTGTTGAAGGAATTCACAGCATTGTCGAGGTTCTCCCACGAGAACACGAGCGACTTCCTGTAGTGTGAGAGCAGGCAGAAATAGCGGTAAACTACCGGATCATAGCCTTTTTCTTCAAGGAGCGAAACAGTGAGGAACTCTCCCTTGGACTTGCTCATCTTGCCGCTGTCCGTATTGAGGTGGAGGATATGGAACCAGTAATTGCACCACTTATGGCCGAGATAGGCCTCGCTCTGTGCGATCTCGTTCGTGTGATGCGGAAAGGCATTGTCGATGCCGCCGCAGTGGATATCGAGATATTCACCGAGGTTCTTCATGCTGATGCACGAGCATTCGATGTGCCAGCCGGGATATCCCACGCCCCACGGGCTGTCCCATTTGAGTTCCTGATCGTCGAACTTCGACTTTGTGAACCAGAGAACGAAATCCGCCTTGTTACGCTTGTTCTCGTCCTCCTCAACGCCCTCACGCACACCGACAGCAAGGTCTTCCTCCTTGAAATCGTTGAACACATAGTATTTATCGAGCTTTGAGGTATCGAAGTAGATATTTCCGCCGGCTTCATAGGCATAGCCCTTATCCATGAGCGAGCTGATGACCTTTATGAATTCATCTATATAGGTAGTAGCCGGAACGACAACGTCCGGAGTCTTGATATTAAGCTTTTTGCAGTCATCGAAGAAAGCGTCCGTGTAGAACTTTGCTATCTCCATAACGGTCTTATGCTCACGCTTTGCACCCTTGAGCATCTTGTCATCGCCTGTGTCGCCGTCGCTTGTGAGGTGTCCGACATCGGTGATGTTCATGACTCTCTTCACGTCATATCCGGCGAAGCGGAGGTATTTTTCGAGAACGTCCTCCATGATGTAGCTTCTGAGGTTGCCGATGTGGGCATAGTGGTACACGGTCGGGCCGCAGGTATACATACTAACCTTGCCTGGTTCGTGCGGAACGAATTCTTCTTTTTTATGTGAAAGCGAATTATATATCTGCATGATATCTCTCCTGAAAATTATTTATTGTTTTTAAGCGAATCGATCTCACTGCGGAGGCGGTCGATCTCAGCCTGCATACGGCACAGTTCGAGCGAAACGGGATCGGGTATATGCACCTGATCTATGTCCTGTGTGCATACCTTTTTGCCGTTCCTGCGGACGACTCTTGCCGGAACGCCGACAGCCGTGCAGTTATCCGGGATAGGATTGAGGACGACGGCATTTGCGGCTATCTTGACATTGTTCCCCACTTTGAAAGGGCCGAGGACTTTAGCACCTGCCCCGACGAGGACATTGTCACCGAGAGTCGGGTGGCGTTTTCCCTTGTCCTTGCCTGTACCGCCGAGAGTAGCACCCTGATAGATAAGGCAGTTATCACCGACAACAGCAGTCTCACCGATAACGACACCCATGCCGTGATCTATGAACAGTCCCTTTCCTATCGTAGCACCGGGGTGTATCTCGATGCCGGTGCGTTTCCTTGCACGCTGTGAGATCATTCTTGCGGCGGTAAAGAACCTGTGCTTGTAGAACCAGTGGGCGATGCGGTAGCTCCTTATCGCAGAAAGGCTCGGATAAGTCAGCAGTATCTCCAGAGCATTCCTTGCAGCCGGATCACGTTCTTTGATAAGTCTGATGTCCCTGATGATATATTTAAGCAAAACATCGCCTCCCGAATCATAGTTGCTCACTATATATTATATACACTCCCCCCCTTTTTGTCAAGCAGAAGCTGAGCCAGCTTCACCGCTTTGTCCGTTGTTAGTCTTTACAGACGGAGGAGTCTTCCTTCGCTCAGTCCGAGCTGAAGCCAGCTCGACCGCTATGTCCGTTGTTAGTCTTTACAGGCGGCGGAGTCTGCTTTCGCTCAGTCCGAGCTGAAGCCAGCTCGACCGCTTTGTCCGTTGTTAGTCTTTTCAGACG
>CADBQF010000199.1 GCA_902796705.1 Ruminococcus flavefaciens | reverse complement strand
GAGCGGAGTAACAGCTCCGAGACCGGTGATAACGACTCTTCTGCCCATAGTTTACATATATTCCTTTCGTTTTCAAAAAATAAAAAAATAATAGTAACGGGAGTCAATGCGGCAAGCTGAGCCAGCTTGACCGCTTAGTCCGTTAATTGTTTTTTACATCGAGAGTCCGCCTGATATCTCGATCACCTGTCCCGTAATATACGAAGCATCCTCCGATACAAGGAACGATACGACTGATGCTATCTCCTCCGGCTCTCCGAATCTTTTCAGCGATACAGCGTCGAGCATCTTTGCTTTCAGTTCGTCAGAAAGCACGTCCGTCATAGGTGTGCGGATAAGTCCCGGTGCAACAGCGTTGCAGTTGATGTTCCTTGAACCGAATTCCTTTGCGACTGTCTTCGTCATGCCGATTATTGCAGCCTTTGATGCCGAATAATTCACCTGACCGGGATTTCCGTAAAGTCCTGCAACGGAAGCTACGTTTACGATCTTTCCGCTCCTCTGCTTCATCATCACGCCGCATACGAACTTCATCATGTTGTACACGCTCTTCTGATTTACAGCGATAACAGCGTCATAGTCGGATTCCTTCATTCTTGCGAGAAGTCCGTCCTTTGTGATGCCTGCGTTGTTTACGAGAGCATCGATCGAGCCGAAGTCTGCCTTGATCTGCTTTACCATTTCTTCGCACTGGTCGAATTTTGAAACATCAGCAGCATAGCATTCAGCCTTTACGCCGAAAGCTCTGCATTCTTCAGCGACAGCCAGAGCCTTTTCCCTGTCGGAGTCGCTGGGGTAGTGGTTGACAGCAACATCGAAGCCGTCCTTTGCGAGTCTCTTTGCGATACACGCACCGATACCCTGTGATGCACCTGTGATTATAGCTGTTGCCATATATTTCTTTCCTCCATATATTTATTTTTTATCATCAGGAAGGTCAAAGTCAATAAGACCTTTCCATTCCGCATATGGGTCGTCTTCCTGAATGTAATTGTTTTCTTCTTTTATTTCCTGATATTCATGTGAGTAGTCGCATATATCCTTAGCAGGGAGAGTATCCTCACCTATGGGATTGTAGCTCATTCTTATGTCCAATTCAGCGAATATCCTGTCACAGCTTTCGCAGTATCCGGCAGGTATACACGGCTGATCGTAAGCAGAGAAGCAAGTCTCTTTCGTGCATCTTCCGACAGAATGTTTTTTATCGAATAAATCTGTCGGATAGAAAGATATAACATCGGTGAAGTGGTTGAAAATACCCGGATTGCTGGATATCGGAACTTTTATTTTTCCGGCTGTGAGTTCTTCTCCGCATATCGGACAGGAATTGAAACTTATCTCTGACATGATTATTTTGCAAGAAGCTTTTCAGCCTGTGCCATGATATCCTCAATTATATCCTTACAAGGTCTGATGTCGTTTATCATGCCTGCGATAGCACCGCAGAGGAACGAGCCTTCCTCGACATTGCCGTCCTGAACGGCTTTTCTGAGCGAACCGAGAGTCAGTTCCTCAAATCTCTCCGGAGTGAGAGTTCCGTCCTTTTCGCCTGCGTTGAGCATTTTTGTGAACTTGGTCTTCACGCCTCTGCACGGGTGGCCTGTGTAGCGGCCTGTAACGGCACTGTCGGTGTCTTTTGCCTTGATGACGAGGTCTTTGTAAGTCTGGTGGATCTGGCACTCCTCCGAAGCGAGGAAGCGTGTGCCGATCTGAACGCCCTCCGCACCGAGCATGAACGAAGCAGCGATTCCTCTGCCGTCAGCGATACCTCCGGCAGCGATGACCGGTATCTCAACAGCGTCCACTACCTGCGGAACGAGACACATAGTCGTTATCTCACCGATATGGCCGCCTGATTCAGTACCTTCTGCAACGACTGCATCAGCACCGGCACGCTCCATTCTCTTTGCGAGAGCGACTGACGGGATAACGGGGATAACTTTGATGCCTGCTTCTTTCCAAGCCGGGATAAATTTACCGGGATTGCCTGCACCTGTCGTAACGACAGCGACTTTCTCGTCGATGCAGAGCTGAGCGAGGTCATCGGCATTGGGTGACATGAGCATTATATTAACGCCGAAAGGCTTGTCAGTAGCTTCCTTGCATTTTCTTATCTGGTCACGGAGGTAGTCGATAGGAGCACTTCCGCCTGCGATAAGACCGACACCGCCGGCATTGGAAACGGCAGCAGCGAGGGTATGTTCAGCCACCCACGCCATACCGCCCTGTATTATCGGGTACTGACAGCCTAAAAGTTCTGTTATACGTGTTTTCATATTATATCTCCTTAATCGGGGGAAACCTTTCTGAGGAAAGGTTCTCCCCCGAACCCCTTTCCAAAGACTTTAATATAATGTTCTTGCTTGTGTAGCTGCCGCCCGGCATTTGCCTTTCGGCGGTGGGTTACTTTGCTTGAGTGTCAGTAAGTCCAGACCAGCCGTAAAGCGTAGCTTCGCTCGCTTTACTACCTCTTTAGGGGAAATCTGTCACCCTCGTTCACCTATTACTAAGGACTGAGCGAAGGAAGACTCCGCCGTCTGTAAAGACTGTCAACGGACAAAGCGGTGAAGCTGGCTTCAGCTTCCGGACGTGTCCCCCATTT
>CADBQF010000198.1 GCA_902796705.1 Ruminococcus flavefaciens | reverse complement strand
TTCTCAAAAGGGTTTTCCCCAATAAAAGACGCAAACTCACCGATTCCGGCGGCGGTACTGGATAGCGGTAGAGCCGCATTTCTCCTTGAACTGCCGCATGAAGTGGCTTTCGTTGTTATAGCCGCATTGCAGGGCTATTTCCTGTATTCTCATATCGGTATTGGTGAGGAGCTGCATGGCACGTTTTATCCTTGCGGAGATGATATCGTCCTTGACGCTTACGCTGAAGAGCTGTTTATAGAGTCTCTGGAAGTGGCTGCGGCTTATAGCCATTTCATTGGCGAGCGTGGTGATGCTCCATTCGAGCTGCGGCTGTGAGAGGATATTCCGGCGGACACGGTAGAGTTGGGAGCGGTAGTCCATGTAGTTGTTCTTCATAGCGGTCTTTTTGTCGCTTATCCTTGCAAGGCAGGAGCTTATGAGCGTATCAGCGGACGATATGCCGGCATCGTCGAGGGGAGACATTTCCGTTATGAATTCTATCGTGCTGGCGGAATCTGACAGACCGAAGCGTGTGCGGATACTGTTTTCGAGGGAAGCTATCAGCTCATTCGCTTCATTTTCGGGAGAAGCATCGCCGCTTACGGAGAGAATGACGGAGTATACTTTTTCCTGAAGACGTGAGGTAAGGCGGTTTCCGCAGATATTCCTGAAAATATCGGCTATCATGGTGGAATGGTCACTTATCGCAGAATCGTCGGGGTAGTAGGTGACGAGCAGAAGAACGCTCTTCATGCCGCAGTAGCGGTTGCGGTCGAGTATCTCCGGGAGATGAATGAGAAATCCCCGGCGGTTGAGCATACCGCTCACGGGATCGGCAGTTGAGAGCTTGTCTAATCTGCTGCTGAAATTCTCCGCAGACATTTTCTTCTGGAGCTGTACGAGCGAACTGGAGATAGAGTCGCAGAAGCACACGAAATATTCATCTATGCCGATATCCTGCACATCATCATAAGCGAGAGCGGCATAGCCGAAGATCTGACCGTCACAGTGGAGCGAAGTCATTATGACGATATGCGGGGTGTGTTCTTCATTCAGATCGGGGAGGAGCTGACGTGTTGGAAAGCTGTAGAGGCATTTCCTGTTCTCGCCACGTCTTTTCGAGAGCAGCAGGAACATTCTGTCGGAGAATCCGTACTGCCGCAGGTCGCTGATATCGTCGCTTTCCGGCTGCCAGTCGGTGCATAGGCAGATATCGAACCAGTCCCACCCACGGAATATATGGCCTACCTCGTCGATCCTGTCTGATAGTTCGCCTATCGTGGAGACATCTGACATACGGTGGATAAAATCCGTTGCGATGAACGGCCGCTTATCGATCACCTGACGCACCATTCGCCTGATATGCTCCGGAATTATGAGAGGGCTGCCATTTTGACGTATCATATCTTCATATGAACAGCCGCAGCTCCTTCCGGGAAGAATTGACGGCACAGGAGCGATGCTTTCCGGCCGGATACCGTTCATCATCTCGCAGAGAGTGCATACAGCATCAGAGCCGAACTGCTTGTCACGGCCTGTCACGGTAGTGACGGAAGGCTCGTTCATTGAAGCTTCACAGCTCCCGTCGAAGCCGGTCACAGCGATATCTTCCGGCACACGCAGACCGTTTTTTTTAAGTGAATCTATGAGCGAAACAGCCATGACATCGCTCGTGCAGACGATGCCGTCCGGCTTTTCTATTATGCCGGCAGCGATGTCAGAGCCTATCTTTTCCGGAACGTCCTTCCAGAAATATCCATAGAAGATGCTGCTTTCCGGAACGCTGATATTATTGTCGGCACACGCATCAAGAAAGCCTTTCAGCCGCTCCTCCGAAGAAGTATGCCCCGGAACGCCTGCAATGCAGAAAAGCTTCCGGCAGCCGTGAACGGAGATGAGATGTTCTGTCACCTCGTAGACGCTGTCATGTTCACGGGCGTTGAGGACATTCCCGTGTTCGCCGCCGCAGACGACGCAGGGAACGTCAGTCTGCCTGAGATAGCCGTATATCTTGTCGATGAGGTCGCTTGTCCTGAAACGTTCGGCAGCGAAGATTATGCCGTCGAGCCTGCACATACACACAAGCGAGTAGATATTTTCGAGTCCGGCGATATAGCTGTCATAACGCAGTTCATGCTGAGCGTTCACGATGCCTGTAAAAACGATGACATCATAGCCGGCAGCGGCAGCCTGACTGTAAACGCCCTGCAGGAACTCATAGTCCTGCGGACTGATTATCTCCGGCATGAGCAGACCGATACGTTTCATAGAAGACCTCCTTTTTGATCGTTATAATAATTTTATCACATAAGCGGAGGACTGTCAACAAATAATACAAGCCATAAAACAGCATCAGCCCGGTACTCATAAAGAAGTTTATGTCTATTATTGAGGGAAACCCTTTTGAAAAAGGGTTCTCCCTCAAACTCCCTTCCTAAAACT
>CADBQF010000197.1 GCA_902796705.1 Ruminococcus flavefaciens | reverse complement strand
GTAGTATTTGCATGGCGGCCGTCGAGGACATTTCTTCCGCCCTGCATGACCTTGTTGAACAGAGCAGTCTCATCGAAATAATGAGCGGCAACAGCGTGCGAGTCCTTGCCTGTTATAGCATAGAGATCATACATACAGTCGTTCATTCCGCCGTATTCTATTGAAAGTACAGTTCTCTGAGTCTGTTCGCTCCAGCCGCTGCATCTGTTGTATACCCAGTCTCCGAGCAGGGAGGCAACGTCTTTTGACGGAGCGTAGCCTGTGGCATTGTAAACGTCAACAAGTCCGGCGATGAGCTTGTGCATAGTGTACCACGGCACCCACGCATCATCGAAGATATTGGCTTTTCCGACCTCGACACGGTCGAACTGTCTTTCCACATTTCCGTCTGACGGAACGGGAGCTGCCCAGAGGAAGCCTTTCTTTCCTCTTGAACGCTGCTGACACACCTGCATACCGTCTATGAGAGTTTTCATGCGGCTGTAGAGAGCATCTTTCTGCTGTGGAGTCACGGACGGGTTCTGATATGCCTGAGCGAGTGCAGTGAGATAATGACCTACACAGTGGCCGGCGATATTTGTATTTTCCCAGCCGCCGTATCTCTTTGCACCGTTTGTGCTGAGTCCGGCATTTTCCCTGAAACCGGCGAGAAGCCTTTCGGTGTCGAACGAGAGGAGGTAGTCCATTTCCTTGTCGAAGGCATTGGTGCAGTAGTCGTCCGTCATAGTTACATCAGAAATAGAGAAGTCATGGATATCTATTTCTGCGGCGTAGCTGTTCAGAGCCCACATATCCGCCATGCTGAAGAGAAGCGTACCTGCCGAACATACGGAGAGCATTCTGCCTAATAATTTGTTTTTCATTGTGATCCCCCTTAAAAAAATTATATTTATCATCACCATTTTATAGCTTTGCCAGAAGTTTTTGACAATTGATATAAAATTCTATTATTAAAATAACTCATATTCGCTTTCAAGTCAACTAATATTCTGCTAAAATGGTGGATAAAACGGTGATATCCATATATTTTTCCGTTCAGATGCCCTTTCACTGACAAAAAATACCCGTTCACTCCGATACGTTTGATTTCACCGGGATATCGGTGTATTATAGAGCCATAGCAGAAAGCACAACGCTTAAAGCTCAACAGAAACATCTTCACAGGAGGAAAACAGGCCGTTACAGACGAAGACCTGTATTATCGGAAATGGAAAACGAAAAGGTTCTTTTTTCTGAATTCGTCAGAAAATACACAAAAAACAATAAGACAATGATCGCCAATACAGGCGTGAATACCTGCATGATGATAAGCAGCGAGGTAGCTGATATATTTACAGAGGCCGGAGAAAAAGGACTGACATTCGGTGAACTTTACTCCTGCATCGAAGATGAAGCTTCGAGGAAGCTCATAGAAGATATAAGCCGCAAGCTCGATTCGCTGTATATGTGGAAACACGATGACAGGATATTCCTCGAAAGCGATCACACAAAGATCAGCATCGACCTGACAAATAAATGCAACCTCAGATGCCGTCACTGCTGTGTTTCCGCCAATGACGGACAGCGTGGCAGAGAGCTGACTACAGAGGAACTGATGAACATAGTTGACAAGATAGCATGGTTCAGACCGAATTACATATCAGTTTCCGGCGGCGAACCGCTCGTCAGAAGTGATTTCAGACAGTTCACTGACAAGCTCCGCAGCTTCTATCACGGAAAGCTCGTCCTTATGACAAACGCCGTTCTTATCGACAATGACGAGACAGCTCAGTATCTTACGAAGAACTACGATGCTTTCGACATAAGCCTTGACGGATACGACGAGGAGACCTGTGCCGCCGTCAGAGGCAAGGGCGTATTCGGAAAAGTCCTGAACGCAGTAAAGCTGCTCCAGAAGTACGATGCAAGGATAAGCCTTTCAATGGTAAAAACAAAGTATACCGAGAAAAATGTAGACCGCTTCAATGACCTGTGCAGAGAACTCAATGTTATCCCTATGGTGAGAGTCCTCGAACCGCTCGGAAGAGCATCTGACAACTATGAGGAGTTCAGAACAGAAGGCTTTGAAGCTCCGTCATGTGAAATGAGCTGGGAACAGGAAAAGAACGTCTTCATGAAGAAAGAGATCTACAAAAATGCCCCCAATATCTTTTCATGCAAGGGAGCTGACTATGAATTCCAGATAGACCAGAAGGGCGATGTTTACCCCTGTCCGCTCTTCATGACACCGGAATTCAGGCTGTTCAATATCCTTGATGAGGAAGTTACAAAGGAATACATCGAAAACAAAGGCTATTCCGCATCAGAGGGATACAGGAACTTCAAAGGATATATGCCGTACAATTTCGGCAAGTGCAGCACTTGTGAAAAGCAGCTCCTCTGCTTCAGTTGTGCCGGCAGCGTCAAGAAATGTGCCGAATACGGCAGCGTGAACCACATATGCGACAAATACGGAAAATACTACGATCTGTACTGGGAGAACTATGGGACTGTATAATATATGGGTAACAGAAAAGTGTAATCTGAAATGTACATACTGTTACGAAAACAACAAATCAGCCGTTTCGATGAGCGATGAAACTGTCAGGGATATGATATCTTTTATCTCTGAAAGATATGACGCATCAGATTACAACATGATTAATTTTCACGGCGGCGAGCCGATGATAGCTTTCGGCAGGATAATCGATATTATCGATACGCTCAGCGGAAAGGGACTTGTATTCCACTATTCGCTGACCACGAACGCACTTCTGCTCGATGAGGAAAAGCTGAAAATGCTTTCCGCTCGTGATGTATATATATCTGTCAGCATAGACGGCGACAAGTATGCACACGATATGTGCAGAAAGAAAAAAGACGGGACAGGAAGCTATGATGAAGTGATATCGAAACTTCCGCTGATAAAGCAATACTTTCCAAGATTCAGGATAAGAATGACGATAGCAGCGGCACTTTCTGACAGGCTTTACGATTCTGTCATGAGTGTATCACAAGCCGGGGCAGATGTCATAGTGGCGGTTCCGGACCTGTATGATCCTGAATGGACATATGAAAAGATAGATGCACTGAAATATCAGCTCCTGGAACTGGATCAGGAACTCAATTCGGAGGGAACTGTATTCGTGTTCTACAAAAAGCCTGATATCTGCAATCCGCAGGTATGTGCAGGCGGTATAGAAGAAATAAACATCAGCGTAAACGGTGAACTGTATCCCTGTTCTTTCGTTACCGGGAACAGGAAGTATATCATCGGAGATGTCAGAAGCGGCATATCCGGCGATCTTCTCAGAAAGTTCTCGGTCTTCTACGGCAGGACGAATCCTGTCTGTGAGGGCTGCGGCAGGGAAAAGATATGCACATCTTCAAGGTGCAAGTTCATAAATGCTGAATTCACCGGAGACTTCCTCACACCTTCCCCGATATTGTGCGGGTTTGAGAATATGATGGATTCTCTGGAACGCATGAAGCTGAATATCATGGCTTAGATCGATCAGTCATGTTATTTTATAAATTTTAATAAACACAAAGGAGAAATCACTATGGAGATCAAAAAGATCACAGACGCATTCGTAAACGAATTCGACGGAGCAGCACAGTCCTGCTGGGACGACTGTAC
>CADBQF010000196.1 GCA_902796705.1 Ruminococcus flavefaciens | reverse complement strand
GTTTTTGGAGAAAATTTCCAATTTTCGAGAAAAAGTTTTTTGGATACCCTTGACAAGAGATTGCAAATGCCATACAATCGGCAAGGCTATTTAAGGTGATAAATGAGATTTGTGCTTATTGTTTTAACGTGCTCGTTTACCATTAAAAAGATAAAAGAATAGAAAGGAATCCTGATTATGTCCAACAGATTATTTCAAGGTCTTGTTCAGCAGATGAAAGATGCTGTAAACGCTGTAATCGGCGTTGTTGATGAAACCGCCACAATAATAGCCTGCAGCGATCTTACAAAAGTGGGTACTACCAACGAGTTCGTGTCCTTAGACCTCAGCGACTCCCATGATATATTCATAAGGGACGGTTATACCTACAAACCCTTCGGTTCAAGGGTGAAGCCCGAATACGCAGTGTTCGTTGAAGGCGTTGACGACAATGCCGCTAAAAACGCAAGCATTATGGCAATAAGCCTTGCAAATATAAAGCAGTACTACGATGAAAAGTACGACAGAAATAACTTTATCAAAAACGTAGTCCTTGACAATATACTCCCCGGGGACATCGTTATCAAGGCAAGGGAACTCCACTTCAATGCCGAGATAAGCTCGGTGGTATTCCTTATAAGGATAGTTTCCGCCAATGATATTTCCGCTTACGATGTTATACAGAACCTGTTCCCCGATAAAAACAAGGATTTCGTTTTCAATATTACGGAAACAGACATTGTTCTGGTCAAGGAGATCAAGGAGACGGTTGACTCTTCGGATTTGGAAAAACTCGCCCGTTCCATTTCCGATACACTCAGCTCGGAATTCTACACAAGAGTCAACGTTGGTATCGGTACTACAGTTGTAGGTGTAAAGGATCTCGCCCGTTCCTTCAAGGAAGCTCAGATGGCTCTCGAAGTAGGTAAGGTATTCGATACCGATAAAGTCATCGTAAGCTACGACAACCTCGGAATCGCCCGTCTTATCTATCACCTCCCCACAACTCTCTGTGAGACTTTCCTCCATGAGGTATTCAAAGTGGGAAGCATCGAGTCGCTCGATCATGAAACGCTCTTCACTATCCAGAGATTCTTCGAGAACAACCTCAACGTGTCAGAAACTTCGAGAAAGCTCTTCGTACACAGAAACACACTCGTATACAGACTCGAAAAGATCAAGAAGCTTACAGGTCTTGACCTCCGTGAGTTCGACCACGCTATCATTTTCAAGATCGCTCTCATGGTAAAGAAATACCTGTCTGCAAATCCCGTGAAGTTCTGAGGTACAGCTCAGTCCTCCACGTACAATTTAAGGTAGGTGTAATTTATTGGTAGAACTTAAAAACGTATCCGTTACCTATTCAAGCGGTGTTGACGCTCTCAACAACGTCAGCCTGAAGATAAACGACGGCGACTTCGCCTTCGTTGTAGGTTCATCGGGTGCAGGAAAAAGTACCATGATAAAGCTGCTTCTGAAGGAAATAGACGCTACGAGCGGTACTGTTACCGTAAACGGCTATAACCTCAACAAGCTCCGCAAACGGAAGATACCTGAATTCCGCAGAACACTCGGATTCGTATTCCAGGACTTCCGGCTTATACCGTCCATGACTGTATATGAAAATATCGCATTCGTACTCCGTGTTATCGATGCTCCCCCGAAGTATATCCGCAAGAGAGTCCCCTACGTTATAAGCCTTGTTGGTCTTAACGGAAAGGCTGACTCGTATCCGGACGAACTCTCCGGCGGTGAGAAGCAGCGTGTCGCTATCGCAAGAGCGTTGGTGAACGATCCGCAGCTCATAATCGCCGACGAGCCGACGGGCAACATCGATCCGGAACTTTCATACGAGATCGTTGAACTCCTCAAGGGAATAAACGATCAGGGTACTACGATACTGATGGTAACTCACGAACATGACCTTGTACGTCACTTCGGCGGACGTATAATCAATATCACCGACGGTGAGATAGTATTCGATGAAGTCATCATGGGACTCAACGATGAACTCGCTGAGTATGAGGCTGAACTCGCTCCGCCGGCTGAAACGGCTATCACCGCCGGCCTTGCCGAAGAACAAGGTCCTTATGACGATGAGTTTTCCGATGTAGAATTTCCGGCAGACCAGATGTCTGCCGATGAACTTCTCGCTTCAATTGCAGAAAAGAACGCCAATGACGAGCTTATCGCTGCTATCGAAGCAGAAGCTGCTGCCGCAGAAACGGATGCTGACGAAGCTGCCCCGGCTGATGTTCCGGATAACGCTTCCGATGAGACTGCCCCCGCTGAAGCAGATGATGATGACGGAGGTGTCAATAAGTGAAAATAAGCGGTATCAAATACCTTGTAAATCAGGGTGTCGAAAATATCTGGAAGAACAAGATGATGGCTTTTGCTACATTCTGCGTTCTCCTTATATCGCTCCTCCTCGTCGGAGTTGCAGGCCTTTTCTATATAAATATCAACTCCATGATCCTCGGTCTGAGCGATAAAAACGAGATAGCGGTCTATCTCGATATCGATACTCCGCAGGAGAGAGTCACGGAAGTCGAAAACGAACTTCGCCTTATCGATAATGTGGATAAAGTCGTGTTCATCTCAAAGCAGCAGGCTCTCGAACGTATGCAGAACCAGATCGCAAGCAAGGGAAGAGCTATCTTCAATTATATCGACGGATATGACTTCATGCCTGACGGATTCAGTATAACTGTAAAGGATAATGACATAATAGAAGAGACGACAGCACGCATCGCTCAGATAACCAATGTTCAGGACGCTCAGTCATCGCCTAAGGTGGCAGAGTTCCTCAGAGAACTGCGTCAGGTCGTATCGCTCATAGCCGGTGCTATAATCGTTGCACTCGCTGTGGTATCTATGATAATGATCTCAAATACAAACAAAGCCAGTGTCTATGCAAGACGTGAAGAGATACAGATCATGAAGTATGTCGGTGCTACGAATTCCTTCATACGTATGCCTTTCTTCGTGGAAGGTATGGTAACAGGTCTCTTTGCCGGTACAGGAGCTTTCTTCATCACGATGTCGGTATACAACGCTGTATACAAGATACTCACCGAAAGAGGAGCTTTGATGAACGCATTCGGCATAGGCAATATCATTCCCTTTGAAGATGTCAGACTGCCCCTTATCGCCTGCTATCTCGCAGCCGGTTCGCTTATCGGTGCTATAGGAAGCGTAATAAGCACACGCAGACACATCGACGTATGATACGTCATTTATAATGAATAAGCTTTTATCAGTAAAAACAATACTCTCTTATATTCTTTGCGGAGCTGTCTCTGCCGGAGCGATAGTCTATTGCAGACCGTCGTCTCCGTGCAGAGATGTTTCTGCAAAAACGATCGCTGAGATACAGGAAGAACGTCAGGAAAACGAGAAGAAGATCTCCGAGTACGAAGATCAGATGAAGCTCCTCGAAGACGACGAAGAAAAGCAGATCGAATATCAGGAAGCCCTCAGCGGCCAGATAAGCCTGATGCAGGAAAATATCACTCTCATGAACGGCGAACTCGATAAGCTCAATGAGGAGATAATCTTCACCGAGGAGAATATCAAGTCTCTCGATCAGGAGATCACCGACAAGCAGAATGAAGTCGATGAGAGCATAGAATCATTCAAAAGAAGACTGTGTGCCATGTATATGTCGAGCAACGACGATATGCTCTCGGTGATACTCGGCTCTACGAATTTCTATGACCTCGTGACAAGAGTCCAGCTCGTCAACCGCATGGCTGAATATAACGATCAGCTCATAGATTCTGTGCTGGAAGACATTGACGGTCTCGAAAAGGCAAAAGCCGATCTCCAGACCGAAAAGAATACCCTTGATTCCAGACTGCGTGAACAGGAAGAGAAAAAAGCCGCTAAGGACGAGGAACTCGCTCAGCTCAGCCAGAAAATGATGAAGACTGACGAGATGCTCGAAAAAATACGCCTCGAACAGGAACAGCTCCAGAAGTCAAAGGAAGATATCCAGAAGATAAATGAGGAGCTTGAACGTGAGGAAAAAGCTATTCAGGAAGAGATCCGCAGACAGGCAGAAGAAGCCCAGCGACGCTACGAGGAAGAGATGAAGAAACGCCTCGAACTCGGTCAGCCGTCAGAATCAGGTTTTCTGTGGCCTGCACCCGGTTTCTTTTATATATCCAGTTTCTACGGCCCACGCTGGGGAACTGACCACAATGGCATAGATGTCGGTGATTCCGGTATCTCAGGAGGAACTGCCGTTGCTGCCCGTTCAGGCATCGTTGCTTATGCCTGCAACGAATGCACGCACGATTACGGCAAGGAGGATTCCTGCGGATGCGGCGGCGGATACGGCAATTATGTCATCATTTCACACGACGGCACTTACTCGACGCTCTATGGTCATCTCGCCTATGCCTCGGTACAGACGGGCGATTATGTCGAGCAGGGACAGCCGATAGGCCTTATCGGTTCAACAGGCTGGTCAACAGGGCCTCATCTCCACTTTGAGGTGAGAGTCGATGGTGTACCTGTCGATCCGATCGACTATGTTTCTCCATAACTATGAAACGTTTTTTCAGAAAGGAGGCTTGCTGTGCCGATGTCTCATCTGCACGGCTGCTGAATAATGAACAGATTAATCATAGCAAAAAAACTCCTTGCCTTTATGATGTGTGCGGCTATCTCCGCAGGGCTCATAACGGCATTCCCGAATTTTACAGGCAATTCTCCTGATGTATCGGCAAGAACTATCGCTGAGATACAGCAGGAACGTGACCAGAACAACGAAAAAATAGCTGAATATGAAGCTATGATCAGTTCTCTCGAAGGCGACAAGCAGAACGAGCAGGAATATCAGGATAATCTCGCTCAGCAGATAGCACTGATACAGAACAATATCGTTCTTCTCAATGAGGAGATCGACAAGCTCGGAAGCGAGATCGAACTAACAGAACAGAATATCGAACGTCTTGACAGGGACATCGAGATCCAGCAGCAGGAGATCGAAAAGAATATCGAACTCTTCAAGGAGAGGCTCTGCGATATGTATATCTCAGGCAATGATAATCTTGCTTCTATCATCCTCGGTTCTGCAAGTTTCTATGACATGATGTCCAGAGTCGAAATGGTCAACCGCATGGCTGAATATGATGAAGAACTCATCACTACCCTGCTCGGCCAGATCGATCAGCTCGACAAGACAAAGAAGGATCTGAACACAGAACGTGCTGCTCTCGAAGCCCAGCTCAAAGATCAGCAGAACAAGAAAGACGAGAAAGCTGATGATATCCTCACACTTAACCAGAAAATGGCTAAGACTACTGCTATAATCGAAAATATCAAAGCTCAGCAGGAAATGATACAGCTCAGCAAGGAAGAAAAAGAACAGCTCAACCTCCAGCTCCAGAAAGAGGAGGAAGAGATGCAGGCTGAGATAAAACGCAATGCCGAGTTAGCTCAGCAGCGTTACGAAGAAGAACAGCGTCGTATCCTCGAAGAACAGCGTGAAGCTGAAAGACGTGCTGCCGAAGAAAAAGCGGAGGCTGAACGCATTGCCGCTCAGCAGCAGGCTGAAGCTGAACAGAATTCAGCCCAGCAGGAACAGCAGCAGAATGACGATGCCTCCTCTGAAAGCTCTTACGAGGAAGAAACAGATACTACAGAAGAAAGCAGCGACTCAGGACAGACAGAAGAAATATCTATCCCCGCACCGTCTGCTTCCGGATTCGTGTGGCCAGTACCGGGATATTACTTCATCTCAAGCTACTTCGGTTCAAGGTCGCTCGACTACCATAAGGGCATAGATGTCGGAGATGCC